>NZ_JBVVQE010000009.1:0-141488 GCF_055811435.1 Mesorhizobium sp. WSM4837 | reverse complement strand
GGCTTCGAGATCGACTGGAACAAGGTCATCTTCAAGATGCTGCATCTCAAGGGCATCTATGGCCGCGAGATGTTCGAGACCTGGTACAAGATGATCGCCCTGGTGCAGGGTCCGCTCGATGTCAGTGGTTTGATCACCCACCGCATCGGCGTTGACGACTATATTTCCGGCTTCGAGGCGATGAAGAGCGGCAATTCCGGCAAGGTTGTCATGGATTGGTGAGGGCGGCCTTGGGGCTGGACTACAGGGCTCGCCATTCGCGGCGTGAACGCCCGGGAATAGCGCGATTTTTGAGTTCGTGAAGGCGATGATGACGCTTCTTTATCATTCAGGGCTATCGAATCCAGGACTTGATTGCCATCCGGCGCACCAGCCGCTGACAGGCGGTTGGTCATGTCGAGAAGCATTCCGCTACGGACCGGGCAAGCACGAATGAAGACCCAAATTGTCGTCGTTGGCGGTGGGGCTGGAGGACTTGAGCTCGTGCGGCGGCTCGGAGCACGGCTCGGCCGTAAGGATTTCGATATCATTCTTGTGGAGCGGAACCACACCCATATCTGGAAGCCGCTCCTCCATGAGGTTGCTGCCGGATCACTCGACGCAAATCTTGACGAAGTGGGCTACCGTGGCCACGGGCACCGTTGGGGCTACCGCTTCTTCTACGGGTCGCTTGAGGCCATCGATCGCACCGCGCGGCAGGTCACAGTGGCGCCGATATTCGATGATGACGGGTCGGAACTGGTTGGTCGACATCGACTCCGATACGATTACCTGGTTATCGCAATCGGGTCGGTTTCAAACGACTTCGGCACTCCCGGAGTCAAGGATCATTGCCTTTTCCTCGAAGACCGTCACCAAGCGGATCGCTTTCGATTGAAGTTGTTGAATCATTGTCTTCGAGTTTCCAGGACAATGTCAGCTGATTCAACCGACGACGCCTTTGTTGATATAGCTATCGTAGGTGGCGGCGCGACAGGCGTCGAACTCGCTGCTGAACTCTACAATGCTGCATCATCTCTCAGACATTATGGCCTGGAAGTCTTCGACGAGACCCGGCTGAGGGTCACTTTGATAGAGGCCGGGCCGCGGATTCTTCCGGCTCTCCCAGAAGCTTTAGCAAAGGCCGCGCATCAGGAACTTGAGGCCCTCGGCGTCCGGGTGCTCGCAAACACGGCTGTATCCGAAGCAACGGAACAGGGACTGAGGTGTGCTACCGGGGAGCAGATACACGCCAATATTTGCGTCTGGGCTGCAGGAGTGCAGGGGGCAAATCTTCTGGGAGAGCTCGACGGACTTGAGGTGGCGCGCAGCAGGCAACTTGTCGTCCTTCCCACCCTCCAAACGAGCCGGGATGAGCGCATCTTCGCTATCGGCGATTGCTGCTTTTTCAAGCCGGAAGGGGCGGGCGGCCCGGTGCCGCCACGCGCTCAGGCCGCCCACCAGATGGCATCGACCGCTTATCGCAACATTCTTCACTTGATTGCCGGGGAAACGCCGGAAGCATTTGTCTATCGGGACAAGGGCTCGCTCGTGTCGTTGAGCCGGTTTTCCACCGTCGGCAGCTTGATGGGAAATCTCGTCGGAGGGCGGATGGCGATCGAAGGGCGACTCGCCAGGATGATCTACGTGTCTTTGTACCGCATGCACCTGGTGGCCATACATGGCTGGATCAAGGGCCTGGCTCTTATCCTGGTCGGCCATGTCAACCGGGTTGTCCGTCCGCGTCTCAAATTGCATTGACGTTGGTCAGGCGCGTGGCAGGCTGCGACCGAAGGATGCCGCTGAGGTCTCTGCATTGCACCTCGCCTGAGCGACGCCCGAGTGGTCTTGCCGCATTCCTCGCCCGATTTGCGCCATATGGCATGCCGACGGACGGCTCAAAACGAATGATCCCGCTGAATTGAAGGGGCATAACAGCAGCGAAATCTGCCCGCCGGACGCCATAAGGTCCGACTACAAATGTGACTTTGGATCAAGCGACAGCGTTGCACCTATGGCCGTTGATCATGACAGGGATAGCGTCAGCGCCCCGACCGAGCTGATGAAATTCGAGACCCGCCATGTGCCGGGCGCGCTGAAGCTGTCGCAGGAAATGGGCTGGCCTTATCGCCAGGAGGACTGGGAATTTGCCGTGAAGGTCGGCAATGGCCTGGTCCTCGAGCGGGCAGGACAGGTGATCGGCACTGCCATGTCCTGGAATTACGGACAGGCCTATGCCACTGCCGGGATGATCATAGTCACTGGCTCGGCGCAAGGCGGCGGCAACGGCTCCCGGCTTTTTGACGGGTTGCTTCAGGCCACGGACGGGCGCAGCGTGCTGCTCAATTCGACGGAAGAGGGGCTCGCACTCTACAAGCGACGCGGGTTCACTGCCTGGGGTACGGTGGTTCAGCACCAGGGCCTGCTGACCGTTGCCGTGACGCAGAGTGCGCGCGACGACATCCGTCAGGCGACGGTCTCCGACCTCGCGGCAATCCAGGCCTTCGACGAACGGGCCACAGGCATGCCCCGGCCGTCGATGGTGGCTGGCCTCGCTGATGCGGGCAATGTTTCGGTCATCGAACGCGCGGGGCGGATTGCAGGCTACGCCATCGCCAGGCGGTTCGGCCGCGGCTATGTCGTCGGCCCTGTTGCAGCAGAAAGCGCCCAGGACGCGCGACTCCTGATCCTGGCCCAGCTTGCGACGCTTCACGGCCAATTCGTGCGCATCGACGTCTATGCCGAACACGGATTGGGCGACTGGCTGGATAGCCTGGGCCTCGCGCGTGTCGGTGCTGTGATCGCGATGGTCAAGGGGCGACGGCCCGTCTGCGACGGGACGGCCCGCATGTATGCCTTGGCAAATCAGTCGTTCGGTTGAGGAATGAGGTAGGGTAGCGATGGATACGAATGTAAATATCAGTGAGGCGGCACAAACGATCGATGCCCTCATCACCCCGTCGCTGCTTCTGGACGGGGGGCGGATCGAGCGCAACATCCAGCGTCTGGCCGAGCATGCCAGAGGGCTTGGCGTAGTGCTGCGCCCGCATATGAAGACGGCCAAAAGCATCGACGTCGCCCGACATGTGTTCCCCGGCGAACCCGGCCCGATCACGGTCTCGACCATCGCCGAGGCGGACTATTTCGCCGGCCACGGCTTTCGCGACATCACCTATGCAGTCGGCATGTCGCCGGCGTCGGCCGTCCGCGCCATGGAGCTTTGTCGCCGCACCGGCGCAGATGTGAAGCTGCTGCTCGATTCCGTGGAGCAGGCCGACGCCCTGGCCGGTGTACGCGAAGCCACCGGTGTGACGCCGTCCGTCTTCATCGAACTGGACTGCGACGACCATCGCGGCGGATTGAAGCCGGACGATCCCAAGCTGCTCGATGTGGCCGACAGGATCGTCGCAGCTGGCGCCAACCTGGTCGGCGTCCTCGCCCATGCCGGCGAGTCCTATGGCTTGAACACGCCCGATGCGCTGGTCAAGGCAGCCGAGGACGAGCGTTCGGCCACAGTGCGCGCCGCCGAAACCTTGCGCGCCCACGGCCATGCCTGCCCGATCGTCAGCCTCGGCTCAACGCCGACGGCGCACTTCGCCGAGAACCTCGAAGGCGTCACGGAGCTGCGCGCCGGGGTCTACATGTTCTTTGACCTCGTCCAGCACGGGGTAGGGGTCTGCGATCTCGACGATATCGCAATTTCCGTGTTGGCCACGGTGATCGGGTCCAAGCCGGAAAAAGGATGGGTGCTGGTCGACGCGGGCTGGATGGCGCTTTCGCGCGACCGCGGAACCGCAAACCAGCAGGTCGACCAGGGTTACGGCGTGGTCTGCGATGAAAAGGGGCGGGTGCTTGAAGATGTGATCGTGGCGCAGGCCAGCCAGGAACACGGTATCCTCGCCATTCGTGCCGGTTCTGGAAAGTCCATGCCCGATTTGCCGCTCGGGGCTCGGGTCCGGATTCTGCCCAACCATGCCTGCGCGATGGCCGCCCAGCACCACTTCTACAGCGTCGTCAACGGGGACAGTCCCCGGATCGAAGCCCGTTGGGAGCGGATCCGCGGATGGTAGGCGCTGCAATCGCAACGCTTTGCATGGCGCCCGTGCAAACTGACGCACTGGTGGTGCAATCATGAAGTTTACATCTTATTGGCTGGATACCTCTCAGCCGTTCAATGAGGGCGCGTCCAAACCGCTCGAAGGCCACTACGATGTGGCGGTTGTGGGCGGCGGCCTGACCGGATCCTCCGCGGCGCTTGCCCTCGCCAAAAAGGGCGCCCGGGTTGGACTGTTGGAGGCCGAAACGATCGGCAACGCCGCTTCCGGCCGCAATGGCGGGATGTGCAACAACGGTTTTGCCCAGAACTATGCAATCATGGCCGGCAAGCACGGCAAGCCGGCCGCAAACGCCCTCTACAAGGCTTTCGACGCCGGCGTCGATATGGTCGAGCGGTTGGTGCAGGAAGAAAAGATCGACTGCAGCTTCTCCCGGGTCGGCAAGCTCAAGCTTGCCGCCAAGCCTGAGCACTACGACGTGCTGGCGCGCAGCCAGGAACTCTTGGCGGCAAATGTCGATCCCGGGACGAGGATGATCGCGCGCGCCGACCTGCGAACTGAAGTCGGCACCAGCCGCTACCATGGCGGGCTGCTGCTTCCCAAGAGCGCCAGCATGCATGTCGGCCGTTTCGTCCGGGGCCTGGCGACCGCCGCCGCACGGCGGGGCGCAGAGGTCTATGAAAACGCCCCCGTCATGGCTCTGCGCAAGGTCGCCGACGGGCATGAGGTCGAGACCCCGCGAGGCAAGATCGTCGCGCGTCAGGTCCTGCTGGCGAGCGGCATTTCCCAGGTCGGTCCGCTCGGATGGATCCGCCGCCGCATCGTGCCGGTCGGCGCCTTCCTGGTCGTGACGGAACCGCTGTCGTCTTCGCAACTCGAGCGCCTGATGCCGACCCGACGCAATGTCGTCGACACGCGCAATCTCGTTGTCTATTGGCGGCTGACGCCGGACAATCGCATGCTGTTCGGCGGGCGGGCCCGGTTTGCAGTATCCAACCCGCAGTCCGACGAGAAGAGCGGCCGGATCCTGAAAGCGGCGATGGTCGAGGTCTATCCGGAACTGGCCGACATCCGCATCGACTACTGCTGGGGCGGCATGGTCGACATGACCCGCGACCGCCTGCCGCGTGCCGGAGAGCGCAACGGAATTTACTACTCGATGGGCTATAGCGGGCACGGCACCCATATGTCGACGCTGATGGGCAGCATCATGGCCGATGTCATGGATGGGCGTCCCGACCTGAACCCCTGGAAGGATTTCGACTGGCCGGCGATCCCTGGATACTTTGGGCGTCCCTGGTTCCTGCCGATCCTCGGCGCCTATTACCGCATGAAGGACCTTGTCACATGATTTCGCCCCTCGAACACCTGTCCCGCAACGGCCGCCTCGACAAGTTCTTCATCGACGGTCAATGGGTCGAGCCGAGAGGCACCGCCCAGAGCGTCGTGGTGAATCCCGCCACCGAAGAGATCGTGGCCCGGTTTCCGCTCGGAAACAGCTGGGATGTGGACGCGGCCGTTGCAGCGGCCCGCCGGGCGTTCGCCACCTGGAGCCGTACCAGGCCGGAATACCGCGCGGGTCTGCTTTATCGCCTGCAGGCGCTGCTCGAAGCGCGCAATGAACTGCTTGCGCAATGCTTGAGCCTCGAAATGGGCGCGGCGATCGGATATGCGCGCACCGCGCAGGTGCCGCTCGCGATCGCCCATGTGCAAGTCGCTCACGATGTCCTGAAAACCTTCCCCTTCGTCGAGCAGCGCGGCCACACCGCCGTCACCCACGAACCGATCGGTGTCTGCGCCCTGATCACGCCCTGGAACTGGCCACTCTACCAGATCACCGCCAAGGTTGCGCCGGCGCTCGCCGCAGGCTGCACGGTCGTGCTGAAGCCAAGCGAGCTCTCTCCTTTGGACGCGCTGCTGTTTGCCGAGGCGATTGAGGAAGCCGGCTTCCCTGCCGGTGTCTTCAACCTCGTCAATGGTGACGGCCCAGGCGTGGGTATGGGTCTCGCCTCCCACACGGATGTCGACATGATCTCCATCACCGGCTCCACCCGTGCCGGCATCGCGGTGGCCCAGGCCGCCGCGCCGACGGTCAAGCGCGTCGGACAGGAGCTCGGCGGCAAGTCGCCGAACGTGATTTTGCCCGACGCCGATCTCGATCGTGCCGTTTCGCTGGGCGTAGCCGCCGCCTTCCGCAATCTCGGCCAGTCATGCAGCGCGCCGACGCGCATGATCGTGCCGCGCGAGCGGCTGTCCGAGATCGAGGCAATCGCCAGGAGGGCCGCAGCCCAGATCATCGTCGGCGATCCGCTTTCAGAAGCCACCACTCATGGTGCAATCGCCAACCGTTCCCAGTTCGACCGCATCCAAACCATGATCGGCATCGGCATTTCGGAGGGCGCCAGGCTCCTCACCGGCGGGTCGGGTCGCGCGAACGATCTGAGCGTCGGGTTCTATGTCAAGCCGACCATCTTTTCCGACGTGCGCACAGGCATGCGCATTGCCCAGGAAGAGGTTTTTGGGCCAGTTCTGTGCATCATCCCCTACGACACGGTCGAGGAGGCCGTCACTATCGCCAACGATACGGTCTACGGCCTGGGCGCCCATGTGCAGGGCGCGGATATGGGCGCCGTCAGGGACGTCGCCTCGCGGATCCGCGCCGGTCAGGTTCATCTCAACTACCCGGCCTGGGATCCGCACGCCCCGTTTGGCGGTTTCAAGCAGTCCGGAAACGGACGCGAATATGGCATCGAAGGCATGTTGGAGTATCTCGAGGTCAAATCCATCCTCGGCTATTTCTAGGCGACATTTTTGCAGGGCGCAGAGGGCGCAGCTGCCGTCTACGCCTGTAGGCTGAGCGGATCGCTAATCAGTTAGAACATGTCGATTGATGACTGAATCGGATTTGGTGACGTCTGCGTCGGTTTGACTCATCAGGTTGCGATTCTATTCGGTCGCTTTGTGGGTTACCGATCGGGCATGATCGACCGACGCGGAATCGAGCAGCGGTGGAGGCGGACCGCTCGAAGCGGACGAGCGTGGCCGCCGGGTATTCGCTGCGAGTGAGGCTCGTGCTGCGGGTTGTGGGCTTGCGGTGGTGTCTGAGATCACCGGTCTGGCCCGTTCGACGATCGGGCGTGGCATCAAAGACCTCGATGTTGCGACGGCGCGCGGGCAGGTACGTCGACAGGGCGTTTGTCTATGCGATCGAATGGAGTGGTAGAGAACTCTGGTCTGGAGCTTCCTCGATTGTTCGAAGCTCCGCCGTGCTGGGTTCAATTTGTGACTATTTTGACCAGGACTAACCTCCCACGCTCTCTTGATGTCCTTCGAGGCAAGCCGAAATCGCCCGCAGCTGGAATTCCAGTGCGGGACCCTCCGCCGGGAACCGGCCGTCCAGCGCGGAGGTGCCGACGGTAAATCCTGCTGCGCCACTGTTGCGAATGGTGTTGATCTGATCCGGCCGGTCCACCGATCCCGCGACGATAACGGGCTTGGGCACAGCCCGGCACACAGCGTCGATCAGAGACGGCACATTGCCTGCCGAACGGTAGGCGAGAAGGTCGAGACCGGCGACACCGGGATGGCTGGCGAGCGCGACGGCGCTTTTGACGATCTCGGCATGCGATCCTTCGAGAATGCTCGGGTGCCCGACGATGCGACCCGGAAACGGATAGTAGCGGATGGGCGTCCCTTCCAGCAGCGGCAGCACGTCTTCGGCATGGGTGCCACCGAGAAGAAAGTCGACGCCGAGGTCGATCGCCGCCTTGACCGAGCGGATCTCGCTGTCGCGGTCGAGCGATACAACTTCGAGATAAGTGTTGGCTCCGCCCTCGCGGATCTGGCGGGCGAGGGCGGCAAGCGCGTCGAGCGGCAGGCCGATGTCCTTGAAGCCGATGTGGCGGATTCCGGCTCCGAGCGCCGTTTCGGCGTGGACGGCGGCGTCGGTCACCGTGCGGTCGTTGCGTGTCAGCATGAAGATGAAGTCGAATTGGGTCATGGGGTGACGGCTTTCTGGTTAGGAGGGGGAGGCCTTCAGCCTAAGGGCGTAGTCGAAGGCGGTCTCCAGGCTGTAGGGGTCGGCAACGCCGGACCCCGCGATGTCGAAGGCGGTGCCGTGATCGGGGCTGGTGCGCACGAATGGCAGGCCCAGCGTGACGTTCACGCCATGGTCGAGGCCCATATATTTGACCGGGATGAGACCTTGGTCGTGATACTGGGCGACCACGATGTCGAACCGGCCCTTGCGGGCCTGCATGAACACGGTGTCGCCTGGCCATGGGCCGGAGGCGTCGATACCTTCGGCACGGGCCGCCTCGATCGCCGGCCGGATGATGCGGATTTCCTCGTCTCCGAAGAGACCGCCTTCGCCGGCATGCGGATTGAGGCCGGCGACGGCGACGCGCGGATGGGAGATGCCGAGCGCCTTCGCACCGGCATCGGCCAACCGGATGGCATCCATCTGCGCCGCGAAATCGCCTTTGCGGATCGCCTCGGACAGCGAACAATGGATGGTGACGAGGACCGTGCGAATGTCCTCGTTCGCCAGCATCATGGCGACCTTGGGAGCCCCGCCATGATCGGCCAGGATTTCGGTGTGGCCGGGATAGTGCAAACCGGCTGCTGCGAGGGCCTCCTTGTGAATCGGCGCCGTTACGATGCCGCCCACCCAACCGTCCCGCGCCAGTCCGATCGCGACAACGATGGCGTCGAACGCCGCGCGGCCACTGACGGCCGAAACCTGCCTGACCGGTGGCAGGGCGGAAAGCTGCGAGGAGCAAAGCACGTTGAGGGTTCCGTCATCGAGCACGGTCTCATCGACGGAGGCGATCGGCCGGATCCGCACATCAGAATTGAGTGCGCAAAGGGCGTGGGTCATCACCAGCGGATCACCGACGACGATCCAGTGTCGCTTGTCCGGTCGACGGAGATACATTTTTGCGATGATCTCGGGGCCGATGCCGGAGGGATCACCCATGGTCACGGCGAGAGGAGCGTCATGGGCGGTCATCGATCAGAGCCTTTCGTGAAAGCGGTTTGCCAGCAGGTCGCGGGCTGCATCAAGGAGTGCAGAGGGTGAGCCGAAGCCTCCCGCCTTCATGGCGATGGTGAGCGGCTCTCCATCCGCCCGTTCGGCGCGGCCAACCGGAAAGCCGGGCTCCAACTCGCGGGTGAGAAGGAACCCGTTGATGCCGAGGCGGTCGAGGATCGCGGCCATCGTCTCGCCGCCGGTGGCGATCACCGCGTCATAGTCGCGCCGGGCGACCGCTGCGGCTGCTTGTCCGGCGAGGTTCGTCATCACCGCGCTGGCATTCTCGTGCCGTTGCAGCGGTGCCCGAAGACAAATCACACGGGCGTCGCCGGGAGCGTCGGCCAGGTCGCTGACGACGGGAACGCCTCGTACACGCAAGGTCTCGCATTGGACGCGCGTCACCGGATTGGTGCTTCCTGCGACGATCACCACCTGCCCGGCGGCTTTGCCCGTTACCGGGCGTTCGTCCGGCACTGCAGGGACCAGCGATGCCAGCGCGATGGCGAGACCAGGGGAGCCCACCCAAAGGACAGTCTCGGGATCGGGAATGTCGGCGACCTGCCGGTTCAGTATGTTCTGGCTGTCGGCGTCGAGGATCAGAATGGACCCTTTCGTCGCCGCATCGCCGGAACTGTTTGCTGCGAGAATGATCGGTATCCCCAGGGACGGGTCGACCAGATCGGCAATGTGCGATGTGCCTGCGGGATGGACTGGGTCACGGCCGTAGACGCTCTGACTCACGGGAATGCCGTTCACCGTCTGGATCCCGCCGACGGTGAGCCGCCCCGCTTCGGGAAAGGCTGGAGCGATGACAAGCCTGCTCCGGCCGCTGGCGCGAAAGGCGGCGGCGACTTCCACGCGGATATGGCCGCGCAGGGTCGAATCGATCGTTTTGAACAGAAGGCGGGCATGCGAGAGGGCCGACACGGCGTCGGCGATAGCCCTTGTCGCCTGCCAGATGTCGGAGGCGCGGCTGTTGGTATCGATAGAAGTGATAGCTCCATTCTCCGCGCCGTCGACCTGTCGCTTGATCACAGGTGCATAGCCTCTCGCGAGAAAGGCCGCCGCGCCGTCGGTAGCACTGGTCAGATCGTCGGCGACTATCCCGACGAGGAGAGATGTGGTCTGCTTCATGTTGGTGAGAATAGCAGAACGGTGAGAACCGAATATCGATATGATCTGACGATTTATGGTGATATGAAATCACCAATGAAACGATCTGACCTACCTTCACTCGACGATCTGCGTGCCTTCCAAACAGTGGCGCGTCTGGGGTCTGTGCGTGCTGCGGCGGCCGAACTCGCTCTGACGCATGGTGCAGTCAGCCGTCGCGTCTCCAAACTCTCCGCCGATCTTGGCTTGCGCTTGCTCGAAGCGGACGGGCGCGGGGTGCGTCTGACCTCCGATGGTGCGAAGCTGGCGGAGGCGACCGGCAAGGCGTTCCATTTAATCACTGATGCCTTGGCAGAGATCAGATCCAGCTCGACGCCCATTCCGATCATCTTGTCCTGCGAGCGCTCGCTGGCGATGCGCTGGCTGATCCCGCGCCTGTCTGGGTTTCAGGATCGATACCCGGATGTCGAGGTGCATCTGTCGACCGGCGGCGGAGGGCTCGACTTCGCGCGTGACCGGGTGACGCTTGCGATCCGCCGTCTCGATTTTCCGGTGGACCCGGAATGGACCATCATCAGGCTGATGCCCGAGCGCGTCGGTCCGGTCATGCTGCCATCCCTGCGCAAGCGGTTCGAGAGTGGCGACTATGTGGCGCTCGGATCACGGACGCGACCGGATGCCTGGGAAGCGTGGCTCGACGTGCACATGGATGCGCCGCGTCCTCGAACGACCCGATTGCTGGATCATCATTTCCTGATGACAGAAGCGGCCCTGGGTGGTCTTGGCGTTGCTCTTGCCCCCCAGGCGATTGCAACGGATGACGTCGCGAATGGACGATTGGAAGCACCACTCGGCTTTGATCGCGACGGGACGGACTACGGCCTGATCCATCCGAAGTCGATCATTGTTTCAACCGGCCTCTCCGCATTGCGCGATTGGCTGACCGCAGAGTCCGAGACATCGTTCAAGCGGCAGGTGCTTGAGAACAGCTAAACTAAGAAAATAAGGTCGCCTTTGCGCCCCGTATCGGCTCAGGCGGGGCGAAAGAGACAGCGCTGCGAAAGGGCGTGCTGGTTTGGCTGTCGACCGGAGGGCCTTGTGCTGAATGACCATGCATTGCCGCACATTCTGCCGGACGCCTGCGATTATGCTCGGCTGATAGGGCAGATTGACAGGAACCAAGGACATGGATCGCTTCCGGCCGAAATACGTGACGTTTGATTGCCACGGCACGCTCATCAATTTCCAAATGGCGGAAGCCGCCAGGGACCTGTTCGGTCATCTTCTGGATGGGCCGCGCATGGACGAATTCATCAGAAACTTCCAGGGCTACCGCCTCGACGAGGTGCTGCAGGACTGGAAGCCTTATGCAGATGTCGTTCACAACGCACTGGAACGCACCTGCCGCCGCAACAGCGTCGCATTCCGTGCCGAAGACGCCGAAACGATCTACAACCGCATCCCGACTTGGGGGCCGCATCCGGACGTTCCCGAGGGATTGGCCAAGCTGGCCAAGGAAATTCCGTTGGTCACCCTGACGAACTCCATGGTGGCCCAGATTCCGTCGAACGTGGCAAAGCTCGGTGCGCCCTTTCATGCCGTCTTGACCGCTGAAGAGGCGGGTGCCTACAAGCCGCACTTCAAGGCGTTCGAATACATGTTCGACATGCTGGGCTGCGGCCCGGAGGATATCACGCATGTGTCCTCGTCTTTCCGCCACGACCTGATGTCCGCCTATGATCTGGGGATCAAGAGCAAGGTCTGGGTCAATCGCGGCCACGAGCCGGCCAACCCCTTTTACGAATACACCGAAATCCGCGATGTGACGCAGCTACCAGGCGTTTTCGGACTCTGAGGGGTGAGGACAGGCCGGAGCCCCCGCAAAGTACTGCGTCCATTTCCAGGGCGGCCAGCGATGCAGTCTGACATACCGCGAGAAATGGAACTGCGGGGCGTCATCGCTGGAGCGCTCCATCTGTCGAAGCATGAAGAACAACCGTCCCCAACAGGCGAGGATCTTTCGAATTGGGCGCTTATGGTGATCTGGTCCCCGATGAGGAAGCTGGTCAGCTCGATGGCTCCATGACGGCAGGATGCGACCATCTGCCTTACGCGGCAGCTTCAACCGAAGCCTATTTTCGCGCTGCCGCCGCAAGCCTGGCGATGCGGCCGGGCGCTTCCGAACCGGACATGTCGGCGGCACTGCTGAAGCGCCATTACGGATTGACGGGATCGATCGCGACATTGTCCTCCGAGGTTGAGCGCACCATTGAGGTCAACCTGTCGGACGGCCGCCGGTTGATCCTGAAGACGTCGGCAACAGCGGAGGCGGTCGACAGCTTTCGTTTTCAAACCGCCGCCATGGCCGGATTGCAAGGGTTCACGGGCTTCGTTGCACCCGAAGTGCTCCGCACGACCAGCGGCGCGTTGATGTTTGAGCAAGAGGGGATGTTCGAGCAAGAGGGGACATGCGGGTACTTGCAGACCCGGATCGAGGGCATTCCGCTGCACCAGGCGACGCCAACTCCCGACCTGCTTTTTCGAACCGGCAGCGCTCTCGCCCGGCTGGACCTGGCTCTTGAGCTGGTCAGCGTGCCTGCGGCTCACCGTCCTGTTCTTTGGCATGTCGGTTGCTGGTCGAGGTTAATGGAACTGGAGCAATACCTGCCATCCGGGAGCGTTGCCGATAGCGTACGCGTCGCGATGGCGGAGTATGCGGAATTCGTTGAGCCACAAATCTCTGACGTGGCGTGGCAGGTGACTCATAATGATCCCAGCCCGTTCAACATGATGGTAACAGGCCAGGGGATGGGTTTCATCGATTTCGGCGATGGCTGCTGGAGCCCCAGGATCCAGGACCTGGCGATCGCAGCAAGTCACGTCGTAGGGGATTCGACACTTCCTTTGGGTGGAGCCGAGCATCTTATTGCCGGCTATGCCTCTGTCATTGCACTTTCGGCACTGGAAGCAAAATTGCTCGTCGGACTGATGCGGGCGCGACAAAGCGCGTTGATCCTGGTCAACTACTGGCGGTCCCACCTTTTTCCGGCCGATGCCCAATACATCAAAAAGAATGTCTCGCGTGCCGAGCACGGACTTTCCATCCTGGCGCCTCTTGGTGTCGCATCGGGCGAGGCAGCCGTCCTGGCGGCAATGTCGTCGTTTCAGCCGTAACGCATCTCGGTTCGCTCGACCGGCACGGTAGCCAAAAGACGAACCGCGAATTGATCAAGGTACTCTTTCAGATAGGCAGCAGCACATGTCCACAGATCTCATGCCTAATCGCTACAGGCCCGGCGAATCCGATCTTCCGAGGCGCGAGTCCGAGCTCATTGCTCGCCGTGACGAAGTACTTGGGGCCTCCTATCGGCTTCAGTACCGCCGGCCCGTGCACTTCGTTCGCGGCGAAGGCATGTGGCTCTACGACCCTGACGGGCGTGCCTATCTTGATTTCTACAACAACGTGCCGTCGCTCGGCCATTGCCACCCAGAAGTAAACGCCGCAATGGCTGAACAGGCGGGCCGGATAAGCGCCAACACGCGCTATCTCGAGCCAAAACTTATCGACTATGCCGAGCGACTGGTCGACACTTTCCCAAGCGAGCTCGACCGGGTGGTTTTTACCTGCACGGGGAGTGAATCCAACGATCTGGCCCTGCGTATCGCGCGATTTGCGAGCGGCAATGAAGGCGTGATCGTCTCGACCTACGCCTATCACGGCACCAGCGCGGCTGTCGCTGCGGTTTCCCCGAACCTGGGCGACGCAGTCAAGCTCAGCCCATTCGTGCGCATGGTCTCCCTGCCGGGGCCGGAGGGTGTGCCGGAAGCCCAGGCTGCGGACTTTTTCGAGGCGCAAGTACGCGCGGCCATCGTAGATCTGAACCGTCGTGGCATCGGCGTTGCGGCCCTGCTCATCGACAGTATTTTTTCCAGCGATGGCGTATGGGTCGATCCCCCCGGCTTCATCGCCGGTGGAGTTGCGGCGGTGCGGGAGGCAGGTGGTCTCGTCATCGCCGACGAAGTTCAGCCGGGTTTTGGGCGAACCGGCGCTCATATGTGGGGCTTTGAACGGCACGGGATCGTTCCCGATCTCGCTACCCTCGGCAAGCCGATGGGCAACGGATTTCCAATTGGCGCGGTCGTTGGTCGCAAAGCACCGATGGAGCAATTTGGCGCAACCGCTCGCTACTCCAACACGTTCGCCGGAAATACGGTTGGCATAGCGACCGCCGACGCCGTGCTGGCGATCCTGCAGCGCGACCAGATCCCCCAGAAAGCGCTTGCAATGAGCCAGCGCCTCCGAGCCGGGCTGGAGAAAATCGCACAGCAGCCATATGGAGTTCGCGCTATCCGAAACGCCGGTCTGTTCTTTGGCATCGACATCGGGCGTGAGGGTGCCCCGGCGGCAAGCCGGCGGGCAATGGCGCTGGATGTCGTGAACGCACTGCGCGACGACGGCGTCCTTGTCAGCACGACAGGGGCCAACGAGGATTCGCTCAAAGTGCGCCCGCCGCTCGTTTGCCAGGCCGAGCATGTCGACCTCTTCCTTGCAGCCATGGAGCGGGCGCTCATCAAGGTCGCAGGCTAGACCGCATGCCTGCGACCAGGTGGCCAGGTCCTGGTTCCCAGCTGCGGTAACCGACCGGGATCGTCACGCCATAGATCGGCGAGGCTTCCGCGTTCTTAACTCGAACGCTGTCGATCTCAACGCAGCCGATAGCGAGAGCGATCGACACGGCGATGACGGCTGCAATTGCAAGATTGCGTCTCATGCGCTCGCTCCGTCCGCGTTCAGAACTTGTCGACATCGATGATGGCCGTGGCGAAGGCATCAGGCGCCTCCTGCGGCAGGTCATGCCCGATGCCGCCGGTGATCAGCCGATGCTCGTACTTGCCGGAGAATTTCTTCGCATAGGCGTCGGGATCGGGATGTGGAGCACCATTCGCGTCGCCCTCCAGCGTGATCGTTGGCACGTCGATCTCCGGGCGCTTGGCAAGCTTTTCCTCCAGTTCGTCATAGCGGCGCTCGCCTTCAGCAAGGCCGAGCCGCCAACGGTAGTTGTGGACGACGATGTCGACGTGGTCGGGGTTTTTGAACGCAGCGGCGCTTCTGGCGAAGGTCGCGTCGTCGAAGTTCCAGCGCGGCGAGGCGAGCCGCCAGATCAGTTTGGCGAAGTCGTCCGTGTATTGCGCATAGCCGGCACGGCCACGATCGGTCGCGAAATAGAACTGATACCACCATTGCAGTTCGGCCTGTGGCGGTAGCGGCGCCTTGTTGGCCGCCTGGCTGCCGATTAGATAGCCGCTGACCGAAACCATGGCCTTGCAGCGCTCCGGCCAGAGCGCGGCAAGGATATTTGCCGTCCTCGCGCCCCAGTCGTAGCCGGCGACGATCGCTTTTTCGACGCCCAGGGCATCCATCAGGTCGATGATATCGACCGCCAGCGCAGCCTGCTGGCCGTTGCGAAGAGTGGCATCCGACAGGAACCGCGTCGTGCCGTAGCCGCGCAGATAGGGCATGATGACCCGATAGCCGGCTCCTGCAAGCAGCGGCGCGACATCGACATAGCTGTAGATGTCGTAGGGCCAGCCGTGCAGCAGTATGACGGGTGGCCCATCCGCCGGGCCGTCCTCGGCATACCCGACGGTGAGCAGACCAGCCTCGATCTGCTTCAGCGATGCGAATGAGTTTCGCGATCGTGTCCCGCCGGCTAATGTCGTCTGCGTCCCGCCCTGAGCAGTGGAGGTTCGGACCGCTCCTAACTGAGCCAACGCCACGGTCGCGGCCGCGATGCCGAACAGGCGTCGGCGATGATGGTCGACGACTTCCGGAATTTTGATTGCGTTCATGGGACTACTACCTTTGTTCATGTTTCCAGGGCAGTCGCGGCAGTGCCGAAACCGAGGGACTAGATCAGGTTAATTTCGACTTCGATGTTGCCGCGCGTGGCCTTCGAGTAGGGACAGGTCTGATGAGCAGCATCGACAACGGCCCGGGCGTCGTTGCGATCCATCCCTGGCAGGCTCACATTGAGCCGGGCGCTGAGAAAGAAGGCGCCGTCGCCGCTGTTGAGATCAACCTCCGCATCGATCGAAAGGTCTGCTGGCAGCACGACGTTCATTTTGCGCGCGGCGATCGCCATCGCGCCCTCGAAACATGCCGACCAACCGGCAGCAAAAAGCTGTTCGGGATTGGTGCCGGTGCCCGCGCCGCCGGGCGTCGAGAGCCTGATGTCCAGCCTGCCGTCGGAACTGCGTGAGCCGCCCTCCCGGCCGCCCGTTGTGTGCACCTTCGCTGTGTAGAGTCGTTTTGCTTGGGTAGTCATGGCATGCATCCTGTATGACATCGGATCTTCGATCAGCGCAGCGATCTGAAAGCTGCACGGACCTCCTGCGTGAAGATTTCCGGCTGTTCCCAGGCAGCGAAATGCCCGCCGGCCTTGGCCTCATGGAAATAGATGAGGTTGTGGTAGCAGCGCTCGGCCCAGCTTCGCGGCGCGCAGTAGATTTCGCCGGGGAATACCGTCACGGCGACCGGAAGATCGGCAATGTCCACGGCGTTGAAATTGTTGGAGTGGTCTTCCCAGTAGATCTGCGCCGCGGAGGTTCCGGATTCAGTGAGCCAGTAGAGCGAGATGTCGTCGAGCATCTCGTCCTTGGTCAGAACCCGCTCGGGGTCGCCACCGCTATAGGTCCACTGCGCGAACTTTTCGTAGATCCAGGCGGCAAGACCCACAGGTGAATCCACCAGGGAGTAGCCGATGGTCTGTGGCCGCGTCACCATCATGGCGGCATAGCCGGAACTGTCCTTGTAGAAGGTGTCGAGCGCATCGAATGCCGCACTTTCCTTCTCGGTCAGTCCGCTCGGCGTCGGCCCGCCGGCCGCCAGCACCGATGCAATTTCCGGCGGCACGGTCCCCGGCATGTTGACGTGTATGCCAATGAGCCCAGGCACCTTCTGCAGCGCCATGCGATGGGAGATGACCGAACCGCAGTCGCCACCCTGCGAGACGTAGCGGTCGTAACCCAGCCGCCTCATCAGCACGCCCCAGGCACGGCCGATATGGTCTGAGCCCCAGCCAGCCTCCGTCGGTTTCCCGGAGAAGCCGAAGCCAGGTATCGACGGCACGACGAGATGGAATGCGTCTTCCGCCGCGCCGCCATGGGCCGTGGGATCTGTCAGCGGACCGACGACCTTCATGAATTCCAAGATCGAGCCGGGCCAGCCATGCGTCATGATCATCGGCATAGCATTCTCATGGCGGGACCGGACGTGGATGAAGTGGATAGCGAGGCCGTCGATTTCGGTGACGAACATAGGCAGAGCGTTGAGCTTCGCCTCGACCTTCCGCCAGTTGTAATCGGTCATCCAGTATCGAAGGAGATCCTGGAGCTTTGCGAGCTGCACGCCTTGGGACTGATCCGTAACTGTTTCCCGCAAGGGCCAGCGCGTCGTTGCCAGACGTCGGCGGAGATCGACGATTGCCTCCTCCGGAATGCCGGCGCGGAAGGGACGGACGGCTTCACTATCGACGCTCGCGCGCGCCATTGCTGGAAGCAGGCTCAAGGCGCCTGTGGCCGCTGATGCGGCAAGCAGGCTTCGTCGCGTGAGCGATGGCGATGATGCGGGCATGGTCGTTTTCCTTGGGTCCGTCGGCAGAGAGGTTCTTGCTGCTTTCGACACATAGAAGGAGATCGCCCGAAGCGCCCGTTATGCATTATGATGCAACGTTAGCGCTCGTCGGCGAATGCAGGCTTGCAGCGAAGCCCCCACTTTTGTTGTTCTCATAGGTGAATGGTCGCCTGCATGAGCAGGCTGCGAAGGGAGTGTCATGACAGGGCCTGCAGCCGACACGATATCATTTGGTCCCTTTACGCTTGCCGTCCGCGAACGGCTGCTCTTGCGGCAAGGCACCACCGTCGATCTGGGCGGGCGCGCTTTCGATATCCTGGCTACTTTGGCTGCCCGCTCCAACGAGGTGATCAGCAAGAGGGATTTATTGGCGAACATCTGGCCCGACGTCACCGTCGAGGAGGGTAGTCTGCGGTTTCATATGGCCAATCTCAGAAAGGCGTTGGGCGACGGCAAGGACGGCGCGCGCTACATCGCTACCTTGAAGGGCCGGGGCTATTGCTTCGTGGCGCCGGTCTCGCGATCGGGTGGTCGCAACGATGCGCGAAGCGAGGCTGCCGCCAGCTACCCGCAGGCCAACCTCCCGAGCCGACTAGCTCGCATGGTTGGGCGAACCGACGACACGGCCGCGCTTTCCGCGGAGCTGGCGGCCGCGCGCTTCGTCACGATCGTCGGCACGGGTGGGGTCGGCAAGACCACCGTTGCAGTGGCGGCCGGGCATCACGTCGTCGATGCGTTTGCCGGCGCTGTGCATTTCGTCGATCTTGGCGCGCTGAATGATCCCAACCTGGTTGCGCCGACTGTAGCCTCGATGCTGGGCTTGTCGCTTCAGTCTGACGACGCCACGTCCGCTCTCATCACATACCTGGCTGACAAGAGAATCCTCCTGATTCTGGATACCTGCGAGCATGTCATAGACGCGGCGGCAGACCTGGCCGCCCGTATCTTCGCTTCCGCGCCGCAGGCCCACATCCTGGCGACGAGCCGGGAGGCTCTCCAGGTCGAAGGCGAGCACGTCTACAAGCTGGCGCCGCTTGCTTACCCGCCGGACGATCTGGAACCCACCGCGGCAGTCGCGCAGGCGTTCCCTGCGACCGAGCTGTTCTTGGAGCGCGCAGCAGCGAGCGGTGCTCGTCTTGACCTCGACGATTCGGATGCGGGGGTCGTGGCGCACATCTGCCGGAAGCTTGATGGCGTACCACTTGCCATCGAACTGGCAGCAGGACGGGTTGCGAGCTACGGCCTGCAGAAGACCGCGATGCTTCTCGACGAACGCCTGGCCCTCATGTGGCCGGGGCAGCGCAGCGCACCGCCGCGCCAGAAGACACTTCAGGCTACTCTGGACTGGAGCTTCGGGCTTCTGTCCGAATTCGAGCGCCTGGTGCTTCGCCGGCTTGCCGTTTTCGTCGGTCTTTTTTCGATCGATGCCGCGCTGACAATAGCAACGAGCCCGACCGTGGACGATGCGCTCGTATTCAGCGCCATCGATAGCCTCGTGGCGAAGTCGATGGTCGCGGCGAGGCCAGCCGGTGCAACGATGCGCTATCGACTGCTCGATACGACGCGGGCTTGTGCCCTTCAGTTCGAGGTCCAGGATGCGGAACTCACGGAACTGGCCGCCCGGCACGCGACCTACTGTCTGCGATGGCTGGAGGACACGGGGAATGAGTGGCCTACGTTGTCGAGCGCGTCGCAACGATCACTGCACCTCGCGGGCCTTGCCAATGTGCGTGGGGCTCTGGATTGGTGTTTCGGATCCAACGGGGATGCCAGGCTCGGCATTCGTCTTGCCGCCGCCGCTGCTCCGCTTTTCCTGTCGATGTCCTTGCTCACCGAGTGCCATCGCTGGAGCTCCCGGGCAATTTTCGCTCTCGACGACTCCATGCGCAGCGGACGCGAGGAGATGCACCTTCAGGCGGCCCTTGGAGTTTCCCTGATGTTCACGCACGGGGGAAGGGACGCAGCGCGCGTGGCGCTGAACAGAAGCTTCTCCATTGCCGAGCAGCGCAGCGATGCGCTCGACCAGATTCAGGTTCTCGGGCCGCTGCAGATGTTCCATTTGCGTACGGGAGATTTCAGGACCGCGCTCCGCTACGCGGAGCGTTGCACCGTCATTGCCGACGCGCTGGAAGACTCCGTCTCCACGACATTGGCGCATTCGTTGATGGGAATATCGCTTCACCTCAATGGAGAACTAGCTCGCGCCCAGACCTCGCTTGCGGCAGCATTGCGATACGGGCCGCGTTCCGGTCGGACCACGACCAACTATCTCGGCTTCGACGGGAGAATCCTGGCCGGCGCGATCCTGGCAAGAACGCTTTGGCTGCAAGGCCATCCGGATCGGGCGGTGGAACGCGCGCTGCTGACGATCAAGGACGCCGAGATCCTGAACCATCCGCTGACGCTTTCGATCGCTCTTGTCTGGGCCGTTTCCGTGTTCCTTTGGGTCGGCGATCTCGACCGCGCGGACGAGCATATAGACCGTCTCTGCTTGCGTGCGGAACCCCACTCGCTCGGACCGTATCTGGCGCTAGGACGAGGCTTCAAGGGAGAACTGGCCATTCGTCGAGGCGATGCGGAAAAGGGAATCGAGAGCCTGCAAGGCAGTCTCGCGGAGCTCCACGCAGCACCCTACGAACTGCTCACCACTCCGCTCAACGTCGCGCTCGTTCAAGGCCTTGCCGCCACGGGCCGGCTCGCGGAGGCCCTCGCACTGCTCGACGACACGATCCTGTCGGTCGAGGCAAACGGAGATCTCTGCTATATGCCGGAGTTGCTGCGCGTGAAGGGCTGCCTTGTTTTGGCGTCAGTGCAGTCTGGCGACGAGGCTGAAACCTACTTCAGCCGGTCACTCGAAATGAGCCAGGGTTGGGGCGCGTGGGGGTGGGAGCTGCGCGCCGCGGTCGACCTGGCTACCCTTCTGAACGATCGCAGACAACTCGAAACCGCCCGGGCGCATCTCCAGCCGCGGTTCGAGCGCTTCGTTGAGGGTTTGGATACTGCTGATCTGAAGTCAGCTGCACGTCTGCTCGCGACGCACAGTTAGTCTGGCTCGGCAATCGCGACGGACCTCATCGAGCGGAATGGTGCCCCTACCATTATATTGTGTCATGAGCAGAAAAGCGGTGTGAAGTGACATTGATGGTTACGCTTTGAAAAAAGAATGAAATGAGTCACATATCATAGAGGCCGGCAGTGTCAGTCTGTCCAATCTCGTGGTTTAAAATCTGTGTGTAAATGATTGAAAAATATAGAAAATTCGCCATAGCGCCCATGATGGACTGGACGGACCGGCATTGCCGGTTCCTGCATCGCCAGTTGACGCGCCGGGCCTTGCTCTACACCGAGATGGTCGTCGCCGACGCGGTCATCCATGGCGAGCGCGAGCGCTTGCTCGGCTTCGATGGTACGGAACATCCGGTCGCGTTGCAGCTCGGCGGCTCCGATCCGCAGAAGCTTGCCGAGGCGGCCCGCATGGGCGAAGTCTTCGGCTATGACGAGATCAACCTCAATGTCGGCTGCCCGTCCGATCGCGTCCAGTCGGGTACGTTCGGCGCCTGCCTGATGAAAGCACCGGTTCTGGTCGCCGATTGCGTCGCGGCGATGAAGGCTTCTGTCAGCATTCCGGTTACCGTGAAATGCCGCATCGGCGTCGACGAGCAGGATCCCGAGCCGGCGCTCGATACGTTGGCGGACGGGGTTTTCGCGGCCGGCGCCGACGCGCTGTGGGTGCATGCCCGCAAGGCGTGGCTGGAAGGGCTGAGCCCGAAGGAAAACCGCGACATCCCGCCGCTCGACTACAACAGGGTGTATCGGCTGAAGGCCAAAAATCCAAACAAATTCATCGGCATCAACGGCGGCATTCAATCCCTTGAAGAGGCGCTTGACCACATTGATCATGTCGACGGCGCCATGCTCGGCCGCGCCGCCTATCATACGCCGGGCATTCTGGCAGGCGTCGATGCGGCGTTTTACGGCGACAGGTCCAAAACGTTCGATTTTGCCGCGCTGATCGATGCGATGGCGGATTATGCGGCACGCCATATCGAGCGGGGCGGGCGGCTTGGCCATGTCACCCGTCACATGGTCGGCCTGTTCCACGGCCTGCCTGGCGCGCGCCGCTACCGGCAGATCCTTTCGACCGATGCGACAAGGCCCGGCGCCGGACCGGATGTGCTGAAGGCGGCTTTCGCTGCAGTCGATTTTAGCGGGACGGACGCCGAAGCAGCCTGACTGTCCAGTCGCGCAAGATCATGTGGAGGGCGTCGCGTTGAAGGTACGCCAAACAACGCTGAGCGAGAACAAATGACGATTCTGTTGGGCGTTCGTTTCGAAAGACTGCCCAAGGTCGCTCGCAATCAACTGTAGCGGCCACCTGAACGGGCAAGTAGCGCCAGAAACGGACATTAGCGAAAGCGATTCCAGGGCAGCTTTGGAAGAGCGGACATTGGACGTCCTCATGTCCATTCATCAGCTTCGGCTCCGAGAATACCCATGTGCGATCTAAAATTTGCGTGCGGGGTGATAGAGGCGGACCCAGCAACTCCAGCCATGTGTATTCGAAATACAGGTTGGCAATCTTTCCGTCGCAGCCAACGAACTGGATATCGACCGATCCACCCGCCCCGGGCGAGGGCCCAAGTCCACGCGGGAGCAAGCGAGAGGACACGAGTCCGACCGTGCGCTGCCGGAGGTTCCTCGTTAGCTCGGGAATGCCTGTTGTGCTATCGTCCTAAAGTCTCTCGGGCCGCCGAGGGTCTCGCATGATCTTCCCGTTCGAGGGAGAGAGCATCTGTGACGGAATTTGCAACGAAACTGAAGTTGGCCGCCAAGCTTGCCGCGAAAGGCAGCGTTTCGCGTCGCGACTTTGTTCAGCTGGCGTTCGCCGCCGGCCTTACCGCCACGGCCGCCAATGCGATGTTCGTCCAGGCGGTGCGCGCCGAGCCCAAGAAGGGCGGCACCTTGAAGATCGGAATCGGCGATGCCGCCGCCACCGATTCACTGGACCCGGGTAGTACCAGCGTCAACCCGTTCACCGGCACCGCGCTATTCGGAACCTTGTCGAATGGCCTAACCGAGATCGATTCCAAGGGCAACGTGGTCCCCGACCTCGCCGAGAGCTTTGAGCCGTCAGACGGCGCCAAGAAGTGGGTGTTCAAACTGAGGAAAGGAGCCACCTTTCACAATGGCAAGACGGTTACCGCCGACGATGTCGTGGCCTCTGTCAGGCACCATAACGTCAAGGGCACGAAATCGGTGATGAAATCGCTTTTGGCTTCGGTCAAGAATGTCGTCGCCGACGGTGCCGAGACGGTGGTGTTCGAACTCGACGGCGGCAATGCCGACTTCCCCTACATCATGTCGGACATCCCGGTCATGCCGGCGAAAGAGGGCGGCGTCGACTGGGAGTCGGGCATCCGCACCGGCCCCTACATGCTCGAGAAATTCGAGCCCGGCGTCATCGCCACCTTCAACAAGAACCCGAGCTACTTCAAATCCGACAAGGGCTGGTTCGACCGTGTCGAATGCCTGGCGATCAACGATGTGAAGGCGCGCACCAACGCGCTCAACACCGGCGAGGTCCACTACATGGATCGCTGCGATCTGAAGACGCTCGACATCCTGAGGCAGAACCCCGATCTCGTGATCTCGGAGACGACGGGCTACGGCCACTACGTTTATGTCATGAACGTCCAGAAGGCGCCCTTCGACAATCCCGATGTGCGCAATGCGATCAAGTACTCGCTCAATCGCGACGAGATCGTGCGGAAGGTGTTTCTCGGCCACGGCGCCGTCGGCAACGACAATCCGGTCGCACCGACCGTCAAGTTCGCGATCGATCCGCAGCCGAAGCATGTCTACGACCCCGATATAGTCAAGAGCCTTCTCAAGAAGGCGGGGGCCGAGAACACCCAGTTCGACCTGTCGGTCGCGGATGCCGGGTTCACGGGTGCGACCGACTCGGCTCTCCTGTGGCAGGAGCATGCCCGGGCGGCCGGGCTCAACCTGAATGTGATCAGGGAGCCCAATGAAGGCTACTGGGACAATGTCTGGTTCAAGAAGCCGTTCTACGCCTCTTACTGGGCCGGCCGGCCGACGTGCGACTGGATGTTCACCATCGCCTATGCGGCGGAAGCGGTGTGGAACGAAACGTCTTGGAAAAATCCGCGCTTTAATGAGCTGCTCGTCGCCGCCCGCTCGGAGACCGACGATACCAAGCGTGCCGGCATGTATGCCGAAATGCAGCAATTGCTGCATGACGACGGCGGGCTCATTAATGTCGTCTTCAACTCCTATGTCGATGCCCACACCAAGGCTCTCGCCCATGGCGAGGTGGCGTCGAACTGGCCGATGGACGGGCTTAAGATCGCCGAACGCTGGTGGTTCGCCTAGGCCGTCTATTCATAAACTGGGATGGCGGACTGGACGCGTCTAATGTCTCCTTGCCCCCACCAGCGGCTCCCGAGCAGACATCGCAGCAGGTCCGCGTTGGACCACAAGCGGAAATCCCGGGCGCGCGTCCAGGGTCGATCAATTGCCTCTGATTTTGGATAGTGCGTCCTTTGCGTGAATGCCAATTAGAGCTTCATTCTGGAGTGCCACGAGCGCAGGTGTCGCAGCTCGTGCCGGAGGCCCGATCTTTCCCAGCGCCTCGATGGCATCCCGGCGGAGATATTCAACCTTAAGCGCTTCAACCAGAGCCGGAACGGCTTGTGCTGCCGCTGGTCCAAACCAGCCCAGTCGCTCTGCCGCATATTGCTGGGAAAAGGGATTGCCGGTCTCAAGCTCTGTTTCCAGGCTCGTAACGGTGATGGCCAGCGGCAGCGCAGCGATACGGAGACCATCATACAGGCGCTCCCGCACGCCTGCGTGTTCATAATCCCATTGGAACGAGAAGATATAGGTGTCGGGAAGATTTTCGAGCCCTTTCTGGTCTGCACCCGGTCGGAACTTCAGGAGCATTTGCCTGGCTTCTTCCCGGCGCCCGAGCTGCGCCAGCACGGAACTGAGTGGTAGAAAGAGCGCAGTTGCGTCTGGGTTTCGCCTGACGCCGTCTCCGAACACCTCAGCCGCTTGTTTCAGATCGCCCATTGCAAAAAGCGCCAATCCACGAGCGAGAACGTAGTGGCTTGGATAGGTCGGGTTGAGCCGCATGGCGGTCGCGACGAAATTCAGCGCCTCGGCAGGTTCGCCTGAGATCGTCAGCGCCCAAGCCATTGCTATGTGTGCTTCGGGGTCGTTGGGATCCAATGCAATCGCACGACCGGCATTCCTGCGTGCATCTTTGGCCAGACCTTGATAAACGTTCCGCAATGCCTCGACCGTATAAGACAGTGACGTTGGATATTTCTTGGCCAGCTCTACGTAATCGTGAGCTCCCCACCAGAAATATGGTTCGTCCCTACCGAGTTCTTTACCCCAGAGTGAGTCAACGACGCGGAAGTAGGCCAGCGCCAGGGCGGCATAAGCTCGCCCATATTCGGGATCAAGTTCGGTTGCTTTTTTCAAGGAAGTGATGGCGGCAGCTGTGTCCTTTGCGTTGTAACGGAGATAAAGGCTCCAACCCTCTTCGAAAGCTTCCTTGGCTGCGATATTGTCCGGCTTGGCGCGGGCAATTTCCGTTTTTTCGGTGGTGGTGAGATTGACCTTCAACGCTTCGACGATCTTTGCGACAAAAATGTCCTGGACCGCAAAAATATCGGCGACGTTTCCATCGAACCTGTCCGCCCACACATGCCCGCCGGTGAGGGCATCGATGAGCTGGGCGTTGACTCGCACCTGCTCGCCGGCTCGCCGTACGCTTCCCTCGAGAACGTAACGCACGCCAAGTTCTTCGGCGACCTGGCTGATTTTTACCGGCTTGCCGCGGTAAACGAATGTCGAGTTTCGCGCGATCACGAAAAGGCCGGAAAGCTTGGAAAGGTCGGTGATCAAGTCATCGGTCATGCCGTCGGCGAAGTGCTCCTGGCCGGCGTCGCTCGAGATGTTGGTGAATGGCAATACAGCGATCGATGGCTTGTCAGGTAGCGGGAGCGCCATTCTTTCCCTGGAGGCCACCTCGACCGGCGGTCCTGAACCGTCCCCAACGACCTTCCAAAGTGCTACACCTCCGGCGATCAGGATCAGCGCCGTCGCCGCGACCGCCGGCCGGCGCCATTCGATATAGCGCTTGCGTTTTGCTGGAACTGTTCCGGATGCGGCGCGTGCCCGCGGGCCTGCCCGATACAGACGAATAGGTTTTTCGATGTTCTTGAGCTTTTGTTCACCCAAGAATTCGAACTCAAAATCCAGCTTTCTCTCGACCTGATCGAACGCCGTTCCTGAAATAAGGACGCCCCCGGGTTCGGCCAATCCTTCCAGTCTCGCTGCGACATTCACGCCGTCGCCATAGATATCCTGCCCTTCGACAATCACATCGCCAAGGTTTACGCCAATGCGGAATTCGAGTTGTTTTTCCTTCGGCAGTTCGGCGTTGCACTCCGCCATCGTCCGCTGGATTTCGACGGCGCAACCGACCGCGTCGACCACGCTGGAGAATTCTATGAGCGCGCCGTCGCCCATGAGCTTCACGATGCGCCCCTTATGAGCGGCGATCTTCGGATCGATCAGGTTCTCGCGGGTGCTCTTCAGGCGCGCGAGGGTATCCGCCTCATCGGCTTCCATAAGGCGGCTGTAGCCAACGATGTCAGCGGCAAGTATCGCCGCAAGCCTGCGCTCCATGGTAGTTTCCGGCGCTGGGCAACTGTTTCCATGATAAAAGAGTATCGCTTCGGAGCCTAGTCCTGCTCTCGTCGGCTTTGGGTCACGATTTGCCCTTGAAGTTCCCAGATCGCGTGCCGCCGAGTGGCACGCCGACCTACAATGCCACCAAGGCGGCGATCCATTCCTATACGGTGTCGTTGCGCGAGCAACTCAGGGGCAAGGTCGAAGTGATCGAGCTTGCGCTGCCACTGGTTCGCACTGAACTCACGCCCGGCCAGTCGACCCACGACGACTATATGCCGCTCGATGCGTTTTCGACGAGGCGATGGCTCTGTTCAGCCGAGAGCCGACGCCCAAGGAGATCCTGGTGGAGTGCGTGGGCTTTCCTGTGCCGGGCGGAGCGGGACGGCCGGTTCGATCGAGCGGTCGAGATGCTCAACGCTCACTGAGCGGCGGCGCAGCGGCCGTTCAATCGCGCAAGATCATGCGGTCGCCGCGCACGTCGAATCCGGACAATGAGCCGATGAAGTTCATGCCGAGCAGGCTCTGGCCGAGCATGCCGGGCGCGGCGATCATGACCGGCATGTCCTTGCGCACGATCCCGCCGATCGCCAATTCGTCGGTTCTCACGACGGCGGCGCGCGCCATGCCGTTGGCGGTCGAAACCGGGATGGTGAAATTGAGAGCGGCTGGATTGAAGCCGGCCGCTTGCGCGTCCTGCGCGGTCAGCACGGTGCTGGTTGCGCCGGTATCGACCACGGCCCGGACCGGCGTGCCGTTAACCATGATGCGCGCTTCGAAATGGCCATTGCCGGCCTTGTCCAGGGTCACCGTGGCACGGCCGTCCTCGAGGCCCAACGCCAATGGACTGCCGGGAACAAGGCCGGCCGTTACCCGGCTGGCGAAATCCTGCAATTCATAACGGTACTGGTAGCCGGCGATCAGTGCGAGCACGATGACGGCCCAGGTGCCCAGGCTGCGGGCCATCGTGCCCAAGGGCCTGCCTGATCTGAGCAGGCCGGCGGCGATGAGTGCAACCAGTGCGCCAAGCCAGATCAACCGGCTGAAATCGTAATTCTCGACGCCGAATGTGCTGCCGGCGGAATCATTGAGCATGAGCAGGACAACGCCCACCCCGATCAGGATCATCAAAACCCAGAAAACCCGGTTCATATGTGGCTCACGAGAGAGCGTCGCGTTCGCGCGCGAGGCGGGTGCGGCGAGTTTCGCGGCGCGGTCTGCGTTCAACCGTTTCCAGCCGGGCCGGCAGCTCGGCCATGACGCGGCGGCGGGTTTCGGGGGTCATCTCGATCCAGGCGCCGATTTCCTCGCGCGTGCGGCCGCAACCGAAGCAGAAGCCGGTTTTCATATCGATCGAACAGACCAGGACGCATGGGGATTCGATGGCCGTCATGTTTATCTCTCAGGATTCCCAAGGAATCCCTTGTCTCGCCTGCACATGGTGTAACGGCAAGGCCAATGCAAGCCCTCCGGAATGCGCCGCCGGCCGCCGCTTTCGCGTCAATGCAGGCAGTTGTGCCGGCCGAGCAAGGCGGCTATGCCGCTCACCAGTTCCGGGAACCATCATCGACGACATGACCAGCGTGCTGCCCTTCGACGATTTTCGCAATCTTCTGGCGACCCTGCCGCGAGCCGACACCGCAGCCGAAGCCAGCGTCCGTGCGCTGTTTGCCAAGTCCGACAAACCCAAGGGTTCGCTCGGCCGCATCGAGGACATCGCGGCTTGGCTGGCCGCCTGGAGCGGCCGCGCGCCGCCGGCAGTGAACCGGCCCCTGGTGGCGATCTTCGCCGGCAATCACGGCGTCGCTCGCCACGGCATTTCGCCACGGCCCGTCGCTGCCACGGCGAACGCCGTCGAGCTTTGCGCGGCCGGGGGTGCGGCGATCAACCAGATCTGCATCGCCAATAATCTCGGGCTGAAAGTGTTCGATCTTGCGCTGCACATTCCAACCGCCGACATCACCGAGGAGGCGGCACTTGACGAACGCGGCTGTGCCGCCACCATGGCCTTCGGCATGGAGGCGATCGCCGGCGGCGCCGATCTGCTTTGCCTTGGCGACCTCGGCGTCGGCAATTCCACCGTCGCCGCGGCCTTGCTTGCCGCGCTGTTCGGCGGCAGTGGCGCAGATTGGGTCGGATCCGGATCGGGCGCCGATGCATCGATGCGGGTGCGCAAGGCGGAAGTGGTCGATGCCGCGCTAGCCTTCCACGGCACAGGTCTCAGGGACCCGCTGGAAGCGTTGCGCCGGGTTGGCGGCCGTGAGTTCGCAGCGATTGCCGGCGCCATCCTCGCCGCCCGGACGCAGAAGATCCCCGTCCTGCTCGATGGGTTGGTGGCGACAGCCGCTGCGGCGGCGCTGCATGCCGCCGACGCCACTGCGCTCGATCATTGCCTGCTTGCCAGCCTGTCGCCAGAGCCTGCGCATGCTCGGGCCGCCGAGCGACTCGGCTTGCGCCCGCTGCTTGATCTCGGCGTCAGCCACGGCGAGGGGGCAGGGGCGGCACTTGCGGCCGGCCTGGTCAAAGCCGCTGCGCTCACCGCCTCGGGCATGGCAGCGGCGCTGCATTAAAGCGCGTCGCGTTCGACCCGCCTCATGCGACGCGCTTCAGGTTGTTGTTTTGCGGCGACA
Organism: Mesorhizobium sp. WSM4837; assembly: GCF_055811435.1. Classification (NCBI taxonomy): domain Bacteria; kingdom Pseudomonadati; phylum Pseudomonadota; class Alphaproteobacteria; order Hyphomicrobiales; family Phyllobacteriaceae; genus Mesorhizobium; species Mesorhizobium sp. WSM4837. Next base: position 112,322 of record NZ_JBVVQE010000009.1, on the reverse strand, counting down.
TGCATTAAGCGTCTATCGCCGGCGCGCAGCAACGGCCCTGGTCGGCAGCGCCGGCAATTCCTCCATCACCCGGCTCAACGGAAAGATGGCTATCGCCTCGGTGCCTTCGCGCAGTTTGGATTGGAGTTCGAACTCGCCGCCATGCATGGCGAGCAGGCTTTGGACGATCGGCAGGCCAAGCCCGGTGCCTTGCTCGGCGCTCTTGATGGCGATGGAGCCCTGGCCGAAGGCGGACAGCACGACCGGAATCTCGTCTTCCGGAATGCCGGGCCCATTGTCTTTGACGGAGAGGTATTGGCCGCCGCCCGCCGTCCAGCCGACGCGCACGCGGATCTCGCCGCCGGTTCCGGTGAACTTGATGGCGTTCGACAAAAGATTGAGCGCGATCTGGCGCACCGCGCGTTCGTCGGCGAACAGGCGCGGCAAGGCGTTTTCGAAATCCTGGACGATGCGGATGTCCTTGTTGCGCGCCTTCAGCTCCATCATGTGACAGCAATCCTCGACGACGGAAAGCAGCATCATCGGCTCTTCGTTGAGCTGGTAGCGGCCCGCTTCGATGCGCGACAGGTCGAGGATTTCGTTGATCAGGTCGAGCAGGTGCTGGCCAGAGTCATGGACGTCGCGAGCATAGTCCCGATAGGTCGGATTGCTCATCGGTCCGAGCACTTCGTTCGCCATCACCTCGGAGAAACCGAGAATGGCGTTGAGCGGCGTCCGCAACTCATGACTCATCGAGGCCAAAAACCGCGACTTTGCCAGGTTGGCGTCCTCCGCCCGTCGGCGCGCTTCGTCCGACATCGATTTCGCCGTGTCCAATTCGGCAATCAGCGCGTCCTTTTCGGAGCGGAACGAGAGCAGCATCAAGGACGAGCGATTGAGGCGGCGCGCCACATAGGCGAAGAAGGGCAGCGAGACAATCAGCAACCCGGCCATGATCAACTCGACCGGCATCCACTGCCTGGCGCCGGCATAGGCATAGGCGGCCACCGGAACGGCGAAAGTCGCCAGCAACGCACCGCGCAACGATGACGCTGTGATCGCCGTCGCCGCCATGGCAAGCAGCAGCACCACCGCCTTGATCAACTGGAACTGGTCGACCTGGCAAGCGTCGCAACCGAGCCAGGCAAACCAGGCCCAGCCCAGGCCGCAAAGGAAATGGCCTATCAGGAAATCACGGTGCGTTTGCAGCGGGTTGAGTTCGGCAGCTTCCGTTCGGTCGACGCGCCTCGCCATGAACACGACGATGGCGTAGCAGATGAGTATAAGAAGCGCCCAGACGCCAATTGCCTTTCCGACGCCAGAGAACAGACCGGTCGCGGCGGTCGCCAGGACGAGAAGCGGAACTATGATCGCGCCGCCTATCATCGCACGGGCGTGCAGTTTCAACAGCTCGCGGTCGAAATCAGGATTTCCGGCCTGCTGCGAAAGACGGTCGCGCGTCTTGCGCACCGCGCGCGCCACATCGCTGTTGCGATGGGGTTTCCGGCGGTCCACAATAAACTTGTCCGCTGTGGTCGAACGTTGCGAGGGCATGGAGACTTCAATTTATGCGGGCAGCGCTTTCAAATTGTTAAGCTACGTTCGAATGATTAACCAACGGTTTGCCATATGAGCCGTTCGTGGTCGCGGCGGCCGGGACTGCGATACGTCCCGCCGCAGCCGCGAAGCCTTTGGCGCCGGCTGGTGGACTATGCACTGGCCGTGATTGTCCTCGGTCTGCTGATCCTTCTGGCGGCGCGCCTTGATCGGATCGAGACGCGCAAGGCTGAGGGTGCCGCCGTCGTCAATGACGGCGATACGATCACGCTCGGTACCGAGCGCATCCGCATGCGCGGCATTGATGCGCCAGAATATTCGCAGATCTGCCGCAAGGACGGCGCCGACTATCCCTGCGGCAAGCTGGCGCGGCAGTCGCTGGTACGTCTGATATCAGGCAAACCCGTCTCCTGCACCGGCTGGCAGCGCGATCGATACCGCCGGCTGCTCGGCGATTGCAACGCCGGCGGCAAGGATCTCAACCGCGCCCAGGTCGAGGCCGGCTGGGCAGTTGCCTATGGCGATTTTGAAACCGAGGAGGCCGCTGCCCGATCGGGCAAGGCTGGTATCTGGGCCGGCACTTTCGACGAGCCGCACGATTGGCGCGAGAACCGCGATCACGAAGTGGTCGAAAGAAAGCACGGTCGCTTGGCTTCGATCGGCGATGGCTTACGAGAAATTTTTCGCTTCTGGTGATGGTCAATCCTATAGTGTTGCAACAGAGCGACGTGCGTCCAGTCGGACGCACAAGCCATGCGCTGAGATTTTTTTAACTTCGCGTCGTGCTTTCCGGCAATCGATTCCGGTCGTCGGGCCGAGGCGAAAGGAGGATGGGATGAAACTCTTTGACGGCGGCCGGGCGCCCAATCCACGGCGGGTTCGCGTCTTCCTCGCCGAAAAGCGGCTTGAGGTTCCGCTGGTGCCCGTCGACATGGGCGCGATGCAGCACAAGGAGCAGCCGGTCAGTTCGCGCAACCCGCTGCAGCGCCTGCCGGTGCTCGAACTCGACGACGGCACCGTCATCACCGAATCCGTCGCCATCTGCCGCTATTTCGAGGAACTGCACCCGGAACCGGCATTGTTCGGCCGCGGCGCGCTCGGCAAAGCGCTGGTCGAGATGTGGCAGAGACGGATGGAGCTCAACTTGCTCAACTGCGTCAGCGCCGCGTTCCGCCACGTCCATCCGGCGATGAAGGGATGGGAAATTCCGCAAATCCCCGAATGGGGCGAGGCCAACAAGCTGAAAGCCGTTGAATTCCTGAAACTCCTCGACGACGAGTTGGCGAACCGCGAATTCGTTGCCGGCGACGCCTATTCGATCGCCGACATCACCGGGCTGATTGCCATCGACTTCATGAAGCCGGCGCGCATCAAGGTGCCGGAAGACTGTGCCAACGTGCTGCGCTGGCATCAGGCGATCTCCAGCCGGCCGAGCGCCGCCGCCTGAGGATGAGCCCCAGGCATGAGCGAGAGCTGGAAAACTTCGCGGCGAGGGTGCGCGCCTGCCGAATCTGCGTCGAAAACCCGGTCGGCCAGCCGCTGCCGCATGAGCCGCGCCCTGTGCTCAGGCCGTCGTCGAGCGCCCGTATCCTGATTGCCAGCCAGGCACCGGGCACCAAGGTGCATATGTCAGGCACGCCGTTCACCGACGCCTCCGGCGATCGGTTGCGGGACTGGCTGGGCGTCAGCAGCGAAGAATTCTACGACACGACAAAATTCGCCATCGTGCCGATGGGCTTTTGCTTTCCCGGCCAGGATGCCAAGGGCGGCGACCTGCCGCCGCGCCGCGAATGTGCAGCGGCCTGGCGTGCGCCGCTGATGGCGCTGATGCCGCATATCGACCTGGTGCTGACGATCGGCCTCTATGCGCAATCCTGGCACATGGGCGCCGCGCGCCGGCCCTCGCTGACGGAGACGGTGATGGATTGGCGCACCATCTGGGATGCGCCCACCATCCCGAAAGTGCTGCCGCTACCGCATCCGTCGTGGCGCAACACCGGCTGGCTGAAGCGCAATCCGTGGTTTGAAATGGATTTGCTGCCGTTTCTGAGATCGGAAATCCGCTATCGCCTCGGCTGACGCGTAAGCAAGAAATCACTCGCTTTTGCGCCATCTGACAGAATTTCTTTCTTGTGAATGGCCCAAATAAGAAGGACTATAGCCAATCTATTCCTGATCTATCCCCGTGGGAGCACCCAAATGGACCGCCTTGACAGAAAAATCCTCCGCCTCTTGCAGGAGGACGCGACGCTCGCGGTCGCCGATGTCGCCAAGAAAGTCGGACTGTCGACCACGCCCTGCTGGCGGCGCATCCAGAAGCTCGAGGAGGAAGGCGTCATCAAGCGGCGCGTCGCCATCCTCGATCATGAAAAGGTCAATGTGCGCGTCACCGTGTTCGTGTCGATCCGCACCAATTCGCACAGCCATGAGTGGCTGCGCCGCTTTTCGGAGGTCATCCAGGAATTTCCGGAAGTGGTCGAGTTCTACCGGATGAGCGGCGACGTCGACTATCTCTTGCGCGTGGTGGTGCCCGACATCGCTGCTTACGACGCCTTCTACAAGCGGCTGATCGCCAAGATCGAGATCCGCGACGTCTCGTCGTCGTTTGCCATGGAGCAGATCAAATACACGACCGAAATGCCGCTCGACTACATGGTCCTGGACAAGGAATCGGGCGCCAACGCGGCCTGAAGAGTTTTTGCTTAGTTCTTCTTTTTGTTGAGGAAACTCCACGGCGAGGTTGCCGGTAGCGTGATCGTGTCTGGCACGCGATCGACATCCGTCACCTCCGCCTTGCGCACGGTGTAACCCGACTGGATCACGCTGACACCGTCGAGGATGAACAGCTGACTTTTCTCCATGCCCGGCTCCAGCGCGCCGGTCACGGCAACCGGCTGATAGGCTTGCGACATCCTGTAGGGGCGGGCGGGCGTGACGAGGACGATCTGATTGGGCGGCGGCGTCGGCATGTGGCTGCACGCCCCTGTCCACGGCACCAGCAGGAACTGATAGACGAGATCGCCGTCCCGATCGAGCGGCAGCGCATATCCCGCCAGTTGGACGGCCTTGTCTCGCAAATTGAGGGACAGCGTCTCGCCACGGTCAGGGATTTTTGCCGCGACCATCGGCAATCCGACACTTTCGGCAGCGGGCTGGGTCGCCGGGCGCAGGTCCTTCCAGAATATGCGCGCGGTTTCGGCGGAAGCGCTGCCCGCCACTATGGAACTCAGCACGGCCGCCAGCGCCGCTGTCGATTTGAAACGATTGCTCACCGTGTGCTCTCCATTTGACAGGAGTAAAGCTGCCGTCGCCGACAGCGTCAACGTTCGAGCCGCATCACATGCCGGCGCGAGCCGGCCATGCCGATCTCGTGAAATCCGCGGGCCACGAACATCTCTCGAAAGCCCATGAAACGGTAACTCGGTGATGCCTGATCGACCGGATAGGCCTCGATCGTCCTGGCGCCTTTGGCGAAGGCGTGATCGATGGCCGCGTCGAGCAGCTCGCTTGCCAGTCCACGGCCGCGCGACGCCCTCGGCACATAGAAGCAAACGATCGACCAGACGCCTGCCTCGCTGTCGTCCTGCGCCTGCGACAGCTTGCGATAGGTCTCGCGCGGCGCCACGGAGCACCAGCCGACGGTGTTGCCTTCGGCATGGGCGACGATGCCGACCGGCGTGCCGGCGTCGATGAGCGCCATCATGGCCCGTCTCCTCTCATCGTTGGACGCATGCTCGCGGTTTTCGAGGTGGCGCCAGGCCATGCACCAGCAATATTTCGGGCCGCCAGGCTGCTCGAACAGGCTCTCGAAATCGGCGCGCGTCGATCGCGTCACCTCGGTAAAACGGATTTGGCTCCGGTCAGCCTTTTCTGGCGAGCCGCTCGAGCGTTTTGGCATCGGAAAGCTCCCTTACAGCGTCCTTGCCGATCCAGCGCGCCGTCTTGTCGGTCGAACCGGCAAGCTTCTGTGCCAAGGCAAGGGCAGCGCCGTGCAAATTCACCGATCGCTTGCCGATAGAGCGAAGCGCCCAGTTCACCGCCTTCTTCACAAAATTACGGCCATCGCCGGCGTGCGCTTCGATGATCGGCAGGAAGTCGAGGAAGGTCGCCTCTGGCTCCTTCTTCCGGTGGACGACCGACCAGGCCATCATGGCAAAAGCCGTGCGTCGAACGAACTCGCGTTCGTCGGCCGCGAACTCTTCTATCAGTTCCTTCCAGCAATCCGTATCGACAAAGAGATCGGAGACGCCGTCGACGATATCCCACGAGTCGAAAGTCGCCGCCCATCGTCTTGCATCCGCAGCAGAAAACCGCTTCGGATCGGCTGTGACGGAAGCGATGAACTGCGCTTCCATGATGCCCGACTGCCATAGTTCGAAGGCACGCTCATGGTGCGCTTGATTTCTTGGCAATCTGCCGCTGCACGCCATGCGGGATCCCGAGCGCACGTTCGATCTTGATGCCGTAGCGCAGCATGCCAAGGCGGTTCTCCTGCGAGCCGATCGAGCGCAGATGGGCGACAATCTCCTCGGCGCTGGAGTGAGGCGAAAGCTCGGCCACGACAAAACCTACTTCTCCAATCGCGCCAGCAGCGAAGACGTGTCCCAGCGTTTGCCGCCCATGCCCTGCACATCCTTGTAGAACTGGTCGACAAGTGCCGTCACCGGCAGCTTGGCGCCGTTGCGGTCGGCCTCCGCCAGGCAGATGCCGAGATCCTTGCGCATCCAGTCGACGGCGAAGCCGAAATCATATTTGCCGGCATTCATCGTCTTGTGGCGGTTCTCCATCTGCCATGAGCCGGCCGCGCCCTTGGAGATCACCTCGATGACCTTTTCGATGTCGAGCCCAGCCTTCTTTCCGAAATGAATACCTTCGGCCAGCCCTTGGACAAGGCCGGCGATGCAGATCTGGTTGATCATCTTGGTAAGTTGGCCCGAGCCGGCCGGGCCCATCAGCCCGACCATGCGGGCATAGGCATCGATGACAGGCTTCGCCTGCTCGAAGGCTTTCTGTTCGCCGCCGACCATGACGGTCAGGATGCCGTTTTCGGCGCCGGCCTGACCGCCGGAGACCGGTGCGTCGAGGAACGAGAAACCGCGAACTTGCGCCTTCTCCGCCAGTTCGCGCGCGACTTCAGCCGAGGCCGTGGTGTTGTCGATGAAGATAGCTCCGTTCTTCATCAACTGGAACGCACCCTCGGCTCCAATCGTCACCGCGCGCAAATCATCGTCATTGCCAACGCAGCAAAAGACAAAGTCCTTGCCGTCGGCGGCCTCAGCCGGCGTGTCGGCAACACTGCCGCCATGCTGGGCAACCCATTGCTCGGCCTTTGCCTTGGTGCGGTTGTAGACGGTGACGTCGTGGCCGCCCTTGTTCCGGAGATGTCCGGCCATTGGATAGCCCATGACGCCAAGACCGAGAAATGCCACCGATGCCATGTTTTCGAATCCCTTCAATCCTGTTTCCGGCCTTCTTAGCGGATCAGGCAAAGCTATGGGAGTCAGCGGTGCAGATGTATGGTAATGCGCCGTTCTATCCACTCGACCGCGTGGCGGAGTATCTCGACAATGATCAGATAGATGATCGCCGCCCAGACATAGGACTGGAAGTCGAAAGTGCGCGAATAGGTGAGCTTCGTGATGCCCATCAGATCATATACGGTGATGATGGCTACGATCGCCGAGCCCTTGATCATCAGGATGATCTCGTTGCCGTAGGGACGCAGCGCCACGATCAGTGCCTGCGGCAGGATGATCTTCCACATCGTCTGCAATTTGTGCAAGCCGAGCGAGGCGGCGCCCTCCCACTGGCCTCTGGGCACGCTCTCGATCGCGCCGCGCAGGATTTCAGCCTGATAGGCGGCAGTATTGAGCGAGAAGGCGAAGATTGCGCAGTTGAACGCCTCCCGGAAAAAACCCCAGAGGCCAATCATATCGAGCTGCGGCCGGAACGAGCCTACGCCGTAATAGACAAGGAAGGTCTGGGCCAGCAGCGGCGTGCCGCGGAAGAAATAGACATAGGCGTAGGCAAGATCTGAAAGAAATCGGTTTTTCGACATGCGGGCATAGGCGATCGGCACCGACAGGACCGCGCCAAGCACGATCGAGATGGCGACCAGCAAAAGCGTCACACCTAGCCCTGTCACATAGGATGGCGCATATTTCGAGAAAAGCTCGCCGTTCCAGGCGACAAAGAGGTACACAGCAATCCCGGCGAGAAGAGCTATCCACATACAGACCAGCGCGTAGCCGAGAATACGTTGGCGCGGCCAGCCGTGCGGGATTGCTGGCGGTTTTTCGACCTTCCTCGCCACGTCGGCTGCTGCCGCACTCATCGCTGCACCTGCTGGCGGCCGACCGCTCGTTCGATCGCATTGATGCCGAAGGACGATATGATGGCGAGGAGCAGATAAATAAGCGCGGCAACACCGAAAAACAGGAAGGCGTGCTTGGTGACACGGGCGGCGACGCCCGCTTGCCGCAATATGTCGGTAAGACCGATGGCGGAAACCAGGGCGGTATCCTTGAGAAGGATGAGCCACAGATTGGCAAGACCCGGCAGTGCGATACGGACAAGCTGCGGCAGCACCACAAGGCGCATCGTGTGCCAGCCAGACAGGCCAACCGAATAGCCGCCCTCATACTGTCCCTTCGGGATGGCGCGGAATGCCGAGAGGAAGACCTCGCTGGCGTAGGACGAGAAGACGACGCCGAGCGCGATCATGCCGGAAACAAAAGCATTCACTTCGACCGCGGCGGTCGGGTCATACAGGCGCATCAATTGCTGAATGCCGATTTGCGCGCCGTAAAAGATGATGAACAGGGTCAGCAACTCAGGCAATCCACGAAAGATCGTGGTGTAGATATTGCCGGCCAGCCGCAGCGACGGCTCGTTGGATTGCTTGGCCAGCGCAACCAGAAAGCCGATCACCAGACCGAGAGGCAGGGTCGCGGCTGCAAGCGAAACGGTGATGAAAACACCATAGGCGATGTCGTCGAGCCAGCCTTCGGGTCCCCAACTGAGCAGCGTCCAAACGCTTTGCATCCGCCTGCCTGTTCTCCTCTATGGCTTTTTTTGAGAGCGCGGCGTCAGCCCTGGCGCGCCGCGCCTTGCGCAAACGGCGGGGATGTCCCGCCGTTCGCCGTCAACCCGGAAGGATCAGGACTCGCCGCCGTAGACGTCGTACTTGAAGTACTTGTCGTTGATTTCCTTGTACTTTCCGTTGGCGCGGATGGCGTCGATCGCCTTGTTGAACTGGTCGACCAACGCGGTATCGCCCTTGCGTACCGCGATGCCGGCGCCCGGACCATGTATCTCGATGTCGGGCGTGATTGCGCCGATCAGCTTGCAGCAGGCGCCGTCCGGCGTGGCAAGCCAGCCTTCGATGACGGTGATGTCGTCGTTGACCGCATCAACGCGGCCATTGGCGAGATCGAGCTGGTATTCCTGCGCGGTGGGGTATGGCTTGATTGTACTGTCGGCATAAGTCTTGGTTGAATAATTGAAGTGGGTGGTGGCCGCCTGCACGCCGATCGTCTTGCCGGCCAGATCCTCCTTGGTCACGCCTTTGATATCGCTGTCCTTGGGCGCGGCGATGGCCGGCGGCGTGTTGTAGTATTTGTTGGTGAAGTCGACCTTCTCGGCACGCTCCGGCGTGATCGACATCGAGGCGACGATGGCGTCGAACTTGCCGGCCTGAAGCGCCGGGATGATGCCGTCCCAATCCTGCGCGACGAAAGTGCACGTCACCTTCATCTCGTCGCAAAGCGCCTTGGCGATATCGATGTCGAAACCCACGAGCTGACCGTCAGCGGTCAGGTTGTTGAACGGCGGATAGGCTCCCTCCGTACCGATCCTCAAGGTTTTCTCCTGAGCCTGGGCAACGCCCAATGTCAGCAGCGCCGCCGATGCGGCGAGCGCGATACGCAGTGCAGTACGCATGATAGTCCTCTCTGTATGTTCCCGGCCGTCGTTCCGAACGGCTCTGTGGGCGGTTCTGTTGACCGCCGGCTGGCGCGATACTCCCATTCTTTCCCAAGAAAAAGCAACTGTAAAACCGGTGCTTGCGGGTTTCGCATTGCCGGACAATGCTGACGCTGCGGCAGGCATAGCAACGACGAAAAAGGGGCGGCCGATGCTTCTTCGGCAGTCCCTCAGCGCGTCAAACCTGTCGACCGCTCGATGAAGTCGGCTATCGATCTGGTGTCGTCGAGATCGAAGACGGGCAGGCTTTCGTCGGCTACGGCGAAGTCGGCGGCGACGGCGACGATATGCGGATCATTTGCCGAAAGCGGCGCCCGGTCCTTGGCCTCCATCCGCCGCGTCTCGATCTTGCTGTGCGCCTCGCGCTTGTAGCCTTCGACCAGCACGATGTCGGCGGCGCCGAGCCGCGACAGGATCACATCCAGCGTCGGCTCGTCCTCGCCGCGCAATTCGTGCATCAGCGCCCAGCGCCTGTCCGACACGATGGCGACTTCAGTGGCCCCGGCCTGCCGGTGGCGAAAACTGTCCGCCCCCGGTTTGTCGATGTCGAAGGCATGATGGGCGTGTTTTACCGTCGAGACTTTCCAGCCACGCCGGACGAGCTCGGCGACCAGCTTTTCGGTCAGTGTCGTCTTGCCGGAATTCTTCCAGCCGGTGATACCGAAGACGCGTCTCATCATGGCTTCATGCTCTGCAACAGACCCTCGACGCGGACAAGGTCACTCGTGGCGAACGGCAAGCCTATATGCCGTCCGGCGCCATATCAGGTCCAGCGCTTTCGGCGGCTGTCTTGCGCCGGCCGACGATCCGTTCGCGGTAAAGTGCGTAGAGGCCGGAGCAGACGATGATGCTGGCGCCGAGGATCATCGGCAGGTCGGGAACGTCGCCGAAGATGAACAGGCCAAGCAGGATCGACCAGAGCAGGGCCGTGTAGCGGAACGGCGCGATGAACGAGATGTCGCCCACCCGCATCGCCATGATGATGAACTGGTAACCGATGACCACGAGCACTGCCGCCAATGCCAGGAACGCCGTGCTTTCCCCCGTCATCGGTGTCCATCCGCCCATTGGCAAAAGCAGCGCCGCGCCGAGCACGGTCATGGCGACTGCCGTGGTGGTCGACACCAGCAATGTCGGAATGGCTTGCGGTATCCGCTTGGTGGCGAGGTCACGCACCGCACAACAGGCGACACAGGCCAGCGCCAGCAGCGAATAGATGCTGAACCCCTCGAAGCCGGGCCGCACGATGATCAGCACGCCGGCAAAACCGATGGCGATGGCCAGCCAGCGCCGCCAGCCGACGCCTTCCTTGAACACAAGTGCTGCGCCCATCGTCACCGCCAGCGGCAGCGCCTGCAGCACGGCCGAGACATTGGCAATCGGCAGATGGGCAAGGGCGATGAGAAACGACGCGGTAGCGCCGGCTTCGCCGATCACGCGTATCGCCACCATCGGCTGCAGCATCGAGCCGGGCAGGGCAAGCGCACCGCGTTGCCAGGCAAGCAGGCCCACGAAAAGCGAAGCGAAGGCGCCGCGGATCAGCATGACCTGCGCCATGTTCATGGATTCCGACGCGACTTTGGTGATCGCGTCGTTGAGGGTGAAACCACTCATGGCCACCACCATGAACAGTGCACCGCGAAGATTTGGGGAAAAAAGCAAAGGCGTTACCACTGTGGTCCTGCATCAAGCCTCTACCAGCCGGCGGCAAGACAGCAACGTCAAAGGGCTGGTCCACGGCCTTCGGCGGCTCGCTGCAACCTCCTCGCAACAGCGGCAGGATCTATTTCGGCGGTGCGACCAGGAACATCAGCCGCCGGTGACGCTCATGTGCCGCGATACCGACGGACGGTTGGTGCGGCGGTCGATGATGAAATCATGGCCCTTCGGCTTGCGGCCAATGGCTTCGTCGATGGCGTCGGCGACCAGTTCGTTGCCTTCGGATGCACGCAACGGTGCGCGCAGGTCGGCGGCATCTTCCTGGCCGAGGCACATATAGAGCGTGCCGGTGCAGGTCAGCCGGACGCGGTTGCAGCTTTCGCAAAAATTATGCGTCATCGGCGTGATGAAGCCGAGCCTGCCACCGGTCTCGGCGACGTGGACGTAGCGGGCCGGGCCACCGGTCTTGTAGGGGATGTCGGTCAGCGTGAACTGCCGCTCGAGTGCTGCGCGCAGCAGCGACAGCGGCAGATACTGGTCGGTGCGGTCGGCGTCGATCTCGCCCATCGGCATGGTTTCGATGACAGTCAACTCCATGCCGCGGCCGTGCGCCCAGCGCAGCATCTCGGGCAGTTCGGCGTCATTGAAATCCTTCAGCGCCACCGCATTGAGCTTCACCTTCAGTCCCGCTGCCTGCGCGGCGTCGATGCCGTCCATGACCTTGTCGAGATTGCCCCAGCGGGTAATCTGGCGGAATTTTTCCGGGTCCAGCGTGTCCAGCGAGACGTTGATGCGCTTGACCCCGCAATCGGCGAGTTCAGCGGCAAAGCGCGAAAGCTGCGAGCCGTTGGTGGTCAGCGTCAATTCTTCCAGAGCGCCGCTTTCGAGATGACGCGAAATCTGACGCACAAGATGCATGATGTTCTTGCGCACCAGCGGCTCGCCGCCGGTAAGACGCAGTTTCCTGACGCCCTTTTGGATGAAAACCGTGCATAGCCGGTCGAGTTCTTCCAGCGACAGCAAATCCTTCTTGGGAAGGAACGCCATGTCCTCGGCCATGCAATAGGTGCAGCGGAAGTCGCAGCGGTCGGTGACCGAAACGCGCAGATAGCTGATCGTGCGACCAAAAGGATCGATCATGTCCATGCTGGTGCGTTTCCCGTGGTTGCGAACGGCATCGTTATATATGGCTATGTGATACGATCCAACCTGCCATTCAAGTCAAGAAGTTTCGATTCCTAAAGCGCGTCGCGTTCGACCGGCCCTCATACGACGCGCTTTAGGTTGTTGTTTATGCATGTCGTTATCGCAAAAACCGCTGCACAATTTTGCGCGACATGCATTAGGCAACATCGCGCCGCCGACAGATCGTGTCGGAAGTTTCGAAGCGGCCTTTTCCCGCTGCGCGAAGCGGCGTAAGGAAAGGACAGATGATGCGGAACCTATCACCATGACGGCGCCGAAGGAACTCAGGGTCTCGAAGGACCGCAGGCTGCTAACCGTGACGTTCCCTGGCCATCAGCCGTTCGAGCTGCCGGCGGAGCTGCTGCGGGTGGCCTCGCCATCGGCCGAAGTGCAGGGCCATTCGCCCGAACAGCGCGTGACCGTTCCCGGCAAGCGCAAGGTTGCGATCCTGAAGATCGAACCGGTCGGCAACTATGCCGTCCGCATCACCTTCGACGATTTCCACGATACCGGCATCTTCACCTGGAACTACCTGCATACGCTGGGTCATGAGAAGGACGCACGCTGGGCCGCCTATCTCGCCGAGCTGGAAGAGAAGGGGCTAAGCCGCGATCGGTAGCTCCGGCCCGTCGTCAAAGCGTCACCGATTGGAGTAGCGGCTGCGGATGCTCGGAGGCGAAAAAATGTCCGTCATCACCACGGTCGAACAGCTCGAAGCGCTCTATGGGCTGCCCGGCGAGACATCGCTGGTCAAGGAACTCGACCATGTCATTCCCGAATACGCCGCCTTCATCGAGGCCTCGCCTTTTGCCGCGCTCGCGACCAGCGGGCCGGAAGGGCTGGATTGCTCGCCGCGCGGCGATCTCGCCGGCTTCGTCCGCATCCATGATCCGAAAACCCTGATGATGCCGGACCGGCGCGGCAACAACCGTGCCGATTCGCTAAAAAACATCATTCGCGATCCGCGCGTCGGCCTGTTGTTCCTGGTCCCAGGCTGCGGCACCACGCTGCGCGTCAACGGCCGCGCCCACATCACCACGGATGCCGCGCTGTGTGCCTCGTTCAGCGTCGACGGCCGACCGGCGCGTTCGGTCATGGGCATCGATGTCAATTCGGTCTATTTCCAGTGCGCTCGCGCCGTCCATCGGTCGGAACTGTGGAACCCGGCGAGGCATGTCGACCCGAAGTCGCTGCCGACACCCGGAAAGATCCTGGAAATCACCAGCCGGAAAGGCATCGACGGCGAGGCTTACGACAGGGAATGGCCGGAGCGCGCGAAAAAGTCGATGTGGTGAGCGGGTCACGCTTCCCTAAGCACGTCGGCAATCTTGCGCATCTGCTCGCCGATCATGTCGCATTGCTCCGGCGTCGACTGGCTCATCGCTTTCTCGATCAGCGCCATATGGACCTTCAGGGCCTGCATCAGCAGTTCCGTGCCGGCTTCGGTCAGGGTCAGGCGCAGCACGCGCTTGTCCTTCTGATCGCCTTCGCGGCGCAGCAGGCCGCGTGTCTCGAGTTGCGGCAGCAGCATGGTGATGTTGGAGCGGCCGACCAGCAGCCGGCGGGCGAGATCGTGCTGCGACATGCCGGGATGGCGGTAAAGGTTCATCAGCACGTCGAGCTGCGCCGGCTTCAGGTCCAGCGGCGCTAGCTTCACTGCCAGCGTGCGTTCCAGCGCATGGCAGGCGCGCGCCACCGCGACCCAGTTGCGAAAACGCGGGTTGTCCCAGGGCAGCTCTTGTTTAATGTTCATGTTTGAACTATTATGTTCATGCTTGAACGAATGGATGGATTGCCACTATGGCATCATTTGGATTGAAGGTCATCCGGGGCGTGTTTGCCGCCGCCGAACATGTGGCTCCCCGCCTGACCGGTCGCGCGGCATTCGAACTGTTCTGCCGCACGCCGAACGCCAAAATCCTCAGCGACGGCGAGCGGCGCGCCGTCGACCGCGCCGCCGGCTTCATGGCCGAGGCGCGCCATCATCGGCTGAAGACCAAAAACGGCTGCGTCATGGTGCATGAATTCAGGCCAGAGCCGGGCAGGCGGGCCGCCGGCACGGTGCTCGTCATCCATGGCTGGCGTTCGCGCACCGAATATATGCGCACGCTGATCGAAGCCTATCGAGACGCCGGCTACAAGGTTGTCTCGCTCGACCTGCCGGGCCACGGCCAGTCGGAGGGCCGCCGGCTCACATTGGTCAGCGCTGTAGAGGCCGCCCGACTCGCTGGCGAATGGTTCGGCCCGTTCGTGGCGGTCGTCGGCCATTCCTTCGGCGGTGCCGTGGCCGCCAATGCCGTCGTCGGTTCGGTCAAGGACGTTCCGCCGCTGGCGGCCGAGCGGCTGGTGCTGATCGCGGCACCGAGCTCGCTGCCGGCGATCTTCAACGATTTCAGCCGCATGCTCAGTGTCGGCCCACGCTCCCAGGCCGCCATGGCCGACCGGGTCGAACGCATCGCCGGCCGGCCGCTGCACGAATTCACCGGCGACCGCCAGCTTGCCGGCACGCCGGTGCCAACGCTGGTCGTCCATGCGCCGAACGACCGCGAAGTGTCCGCCGACCATGCAAGGCTCTATGCCGGCGCCGGCGACCATGTGCGGCTTTACTGGGCCGACGGGCTCGGCCACCGCCGCATCCTCGCCGACAAGGGCGTGGTCGAGCGTGCGGTCGGCTTCGTTGCCGAACACCGGGAGCCGGTATCGCTGCATTAAACAGCGACGGCTTCGACCTGCGTGTAGAGATCGACCGCTTCGAGGAAGAGCGCTTCCTTGCAGCCGAATGCTGCTTAGAGGCTGGTTGAGCTGGCTCCCATCGCCGCGGCGCCATCGCCCGACCTGAGCGCTATTTGCTGGAACCGGAGCGGACCCAATTCGCTTCGGTTGCCACCGTTGTGAAACTGTTCTGCAACAGACCTCCTGAAATTTATGAAAGCTTAACGAAATCAGTATGAATCGGTGTAGTCGCGCCCTACATCCATGATGCGGTGGGCGAGACCGTCAAGCGATGCGGAACGGAGCCGGTTGCAGCCGGAGCGGGTGATCCCATGAAATTCCTCGGAAACAAAGCAACCGTGATGCCGCTTGCGGCGGTCGCGGCAATGCTGGCCTTCGGCGTGCCGCAGGCAGACGCGCAAGGGTTTTTCGAGAGGCTCTTCGGCGGTGGTGTCAGGCATTCGCCGCGAGCTGATTTCCCCCTGCCGCCATCAAGGCAGAGGCCGAAATACAAGCCATATGCAGCAGCGCCCGCTGCCTCTCGGATCCGCGGCCCGTCCTATTACACCTACAAGAGCGATCCGCTCGTGCGCGTCGACTTCTCGACGCTGACGGCAGCGCCGGAGCCGGCAATGCCACAAGACGCCGCATTCCAGCCTTCTTTCGCCACCGGCGCGGCCTTCCGCGAAGCGATTGCCGGACTGAACGATTACGAGCTCTACGCCGAGAAAGACATCGCCAAGGCGCTCGTCGCCTATTACGCGGCCAATCCGGATTTCATCTGGGTGACGGGAGCCAATGCCAACAGCCGCGCGCAAGATGCGGTGCGGGTGCTTGGCGAGGCGACGAGCTATGGCCTCACGCCGGCCGACTATACGGTTGAAGTGCCTGCCGCCGGCGCATCGACCGGCAGCGCCGATGCGCGGCTGAAGGAACTCGTCCGCTTCGAGATGGCGCTGTCAGCGCGCGTCTTGCGCTATGTCCACGACGCGCAAAGCGGCCGCGTCGATCCCAATCGCATCACCGGCTACTATGATTTCCCGGTCAAGCCGCTCGACATGGAAGGCGTGCTGAAAACGCTGACACGCACCCAGCAAGTGCGCACCTATCTCGAATCGCGGCATCCGCAGAACGCCGAATATCAGGCGCTGCGCGTCGAACTGGAATCACTTCAGGCCAGCGTCGACGACGAGATCGTCGTCGATCCCAAGCTGTTGCTGAAGCCGGGGGAGACCAGCCCCGAACTGCCGAAGCTTCTGACGAAGATAGCCCGCAATCTCGACGACGAGATGGGCGGCGCCTATGGCGAGATATTGGCCCAGCTCGCCACCAGCGAGGTCTATGCCCCGGAACTGGTGCCGGTCATCAAGGCGGTGCAGAAAAAGGCTGGCATGAAGGGCGACGGCGTCATCGGTCCGCGCACCGTCGCGGCGCTGGTCGGGACGTCCACGGCCGACAAGATTCAAAAGGTGCATGTCGCGCTGGAAGAGTTGCGCTGGCTGCCATCCGATCTCGGCAGCCCGCGTGTCTTCATCAACCAGCCGGCCTTTACCGCGAGCTACATCGAGAATGGCGAGGAGAAGCTGAAGACCCGAGTCGTCATCGGCAAGACCACCAACCAGACTTCCTTCTTTTACGACCAGCTTGAGCAGGTCGATTTCCATCCCTATTGGGGCGTGCCGCAGTCGATCCTCGTCAACGAGATGCTGCCGCGGCTGCGCAGGGATCCCGGCTATCTCGACCGCGCCGGCTACGAAGTGGTCAACGCGCGCGGCAAACGCATTCCCTCCTCCTCGGTCAATTGGGGCGCCTATGGCGCGAAGATACCTTATGGCGTGCGCCAGCTGCCGAGCGAGGCCAATGCGCTGGGCGAACTGAAGATCCTGTTCCCCAACAAGCACGCCATCTACATGCACGACACGCCGCAAAAGACGTTTTTCCAGCGTGACACGCGCGCGCTCAGCCATGGCTGCGTTCGTCTGCAGGATCCGCGCGGCATGGCGGCGGCCGTGCTCGGCACCTCGGTCGACTACATTGCGGAGAAGCTGAAGCACGGACATTCGACCGAAAAGGTGGCGCGCACGATCCCGGTCTATGTCGCCTATTTCACCGCCTGGCCGGACATGTCCGGCAAAGTCGAATATTTCAGCGACGTCTATGACCGCGACACGCGGCTGCAGCAGGCACTCGACAGCACGGAAGCGGTGCGCTCGCCGGCAAGCTGAGGATTCTAACGTAGGGAGAGCGGGCGCCGGAAGCCGGCCTCGCGCCCGGCAATCAGCCAGTAGACCAGACCGGCGACCAGGCCAGCGGCGGCGATGATGCCGATATCGGCCCAGCGCTCGGGGCTCAGGTCCTCCGGCGCGCTCGGCCAGATCAAGACGAAGCCGGCAGCCGCTGCTGCGGCGCCGAAGACCTATGCAGCCAAAAACTGCGCAGCGAAAACAATTCGGCGATCAGCGCGAAGATCAGCGTCTGCAGACCCGTCAGCATGATCGTCAGGAAATAGATCAACATGCCGAGGGGCGGCACGACCAGCGCCGCGATGGGGGAGACCCCCATGAGATCGAAATACGCCGGTGCATCAGGCAGCGAACTCAATGCACCATAGATCGTGGCCACGGCAATCAGTCCGACCAGCACCGCAACGAAATAGCCGGCGAGCATCATCAGAACGCGTTTCGCCACATGCTTTGCCGTCGCCATGCCCACCCCCGTGCGGCTCAATGATCACGCCGCAGTCAGCCATCAAAGGCGCATCGGCGCAAGGGGATGCCGAAAAGCGCGCGGGAACCGTCGCCCCAGTCATGGTGAAGCTACGCCGCCGCCCGCTTCCGAGGGATCGTCCCCAGGCTGCGCTGTAACCTGGTTGCCGGAATTATTCCCGGTTCCTTTGAGATAAGCCGGCCGCACGTATCGGCTGGGGGAAGATGGCCGCGATCTATTTGGGCTCGGCTGTCACCGGATCGTAGGTGATTTCGACCTTCGCCTTGTCGGTTGTGTAATACGTAACGGTGTAGGCGCCGCTGTCCCAGGCGACCTCGTCGACATAGCGAAAGTCGTCGCGCTGCTCGACCTTGGCGATTATCTCCGACAGTTTCCTGGCATTCTGCGGCGGCAACGGACTTCCGTCTGCGGCAAGGGCCGGTTCACCGAAAAAGAGAACTGCGACGCCTGTCGCCAAAACAAGTCTGAACATGGCTTTCCCTCACTTCTCGCAAAAGTAGAAACTCGTGGCCATGCAGGTTTGTTCCGGGTTCCGGAATGGACACCCGCGAATTTGCGCCGACGCACCTTGTTCTCGTTGCTCGTGCTAATGCGTCTGCAACTCACCTTCGTCGGGGAAGAGGTGGGCCAAGGCCGTGTCGAACGTGAGCTCCAGAGCGTCACCCGGTTGAAAGACCTTGTCTTCATTGAAGGCCGCAATGAGTTCGCTGTTATCGCGAAGTGTCAGGTCGACGACCGTCTCGCTGCCCAAGCGCTCGGCATGTGCCACGATGCCATGCAGCAAGCCTTTTCCAGATTGCACCGGCCGCAGGTACTGCGGACGGACACCCAGGATGGCCTTGCCGTCTTTCCGGAAGGGGCGCCCTCTGGTCGCTACCCTGATCGGCTCCAGGGATTGGTTGCCAACCATTGCCGCTTCGCCATCGAGGTCGAGGACGTCGACGTCCAGGAAATTCATCGACGGGGCTCCCAGAAAGCCGGCAACGAACCTGTTGGCCGGCTCGTGATAGAGCTCCATCGGCGCTCCGATCTGCATGACTTGACCGTCCTTGAGGACGACGATCCTGTCAGCCAGCGTCATCGCCTCGACCTGGTCGTGGGTTACATAGATCATCGTTGTGCCCAGTTGCCTGCGCAGCCGACCGATTTCCATGCGCATGTCCATGCGCAGTGCGGCGTCGAGGTTGGAGAGCGGCTCGTCAAACAGGAATACGGCCGGTTTCCGGGTGATTGCGCGCCCGATGGCGACGCGCTGGCGCTGGCCGCCCGAAAGCTGACTTGGCCGGCGGTCGAGCAAATGTTCCATTTGCAGGATGCGTGCGGCCTCGGCCACCTTCTGCTGCTTTTCCTGCCTGGAAGCGCCCGCGATCGTAAGGCCGAACGCGATGTTCTCGCGCACGGTCATGTGCGGAAAGATGGCATAGCTCTGGAACACCATCGCAACACCGCGTTGCTTGGGCTGCAGCTGGTTGACCACCCGGCCTCCGATCTCGAGGGTGCCTTCGGTTATGTCCTCGAGTCCGGCGATCATGCGCAGCAACGTGGACTTCCCGCAGCCCGACGGTCCAACAAAGACGACGAACTCGCCGTCGTTGATGTGGATATCGACGCCTTTGATGATTTCGACGCGACCGAAGGATTTCTTGACGCCCTTGAGTGAGACCTCAGCCATGAGCGATGGCTCCCGTTTCCTGATTCATGTGCGGCAATTCGGGGCCTCCGATCGATTGGTCGGCCTTGAGGAATGGGGCTGACCGGCCGTCCCAGATCCACTGGCGTTTGAGCGCGAGAGCCATGCAGTCAGCCCTTCACGCCGGTCGAGGCGATCGACGCGATGAAGGCGCGCTGCAGCAACAGGTAGAAGACCAGCACCGGGACGGTGATAAGGGTGAGATAAGCCATGACTTCGCCCCAGGCGACGTTGAGTTGAAAGAAGTAGCCGAGGCCGACCATGACCGGGCGATAGCCTTCCTGCTGCACGACGATGAGCGGCCAGAGATATTGGTTGTACATGACGAGGAATTTCAGGATGGCGGCAGTCGCCAGTACCGGCCCTGAAAGCGGCATGACGACGCGATAGTAGACCTGCCACCAATTCGCGCCCTCCACCCGGCTTGCCTCGATCAGTTCGCCCGGCAGCCCTTTGAAATACTGCACGAACAGGAAGATCGTCAGTCCGTCGGCGATCCACGGAATGATCTGCACCCGGTAGGTATTGAGCCAGCCCCAATGCAGCCCATCAAGCCCGATCCAGGGCAGTTTCGAGACCAGGAGCAGGAGCGGGATAGCGATGGTCTCGAAAGGGATGATCAGCGTCGCGATCACGATCGTGAGCAGGACATCGCGCCCCTTCCACCGCAGGAAAGCAAAGGAGAACGCGGCCAGCGAACAGATCAGCAGCGAGAGAAGGACGGTCACCCCGGTGACCAGAACCGAGTTTAGGACGAACAGGCCGACAGGCGCCCGCCGGAACGCACCGAAATAGTTGTTGAGGCTGATGTCCCCGACGGGCAGGAATGCACGCAGGCTGGAAGTGTCCGCGAGAAGCTGACTGTCCGGCTTGAAGCTCGAGTTGATCATGAACACGAGCGGAAAGACGAAGATCAGCGCGATCAGGCACAGCACCAGATAGCGGACGAACAGCCTGAGGCCGTAATTGTCGGGATCGAAGGCCATCCTAACGCTCCCGTGTCAGCCAGCGCTGGATGAGTGAAATCGCCAGCACGATCGCGAACAGGATGACCGAGATGGTCGAGCCGCCGGAGATGTCCTGCTTGCCGTAGCCGCGCTCGACCGCCTGGAAGACGAGGGTCTGGGTGCTGTCGAGCGGACCGCCATTGGTCATCACGTCGATCTGGGCGAAAAGCGCGAAGCCCTGCATGGTGATCACGACAAGGACAAGCACGGCGGTGTTGCGCAGGCCCGGCCAGGTGACATAGCGGAAGGTCTGCCATCTCGAAGCCCCCTCGATGGCGGCGGCCTCGTAGAGCGTGGGGCTGATCGTCTGCAACCCCGCCAGCCAGATGACCATGTGGAAGCCGACGGCCTGCCAGATCGACATGGCCATGACTGCGGGCAGCGCCGTCGAGGGATTGCCGAGCCAGTCGACGGGCTGAAAGAGGCCGAAGGTGAGGGCCTGGAGGATGCTGTTCAACAGCCCGTTCTGGCCGTCATAGATGAACCGCCAGAGGAGCGAGACCACGACGATGGAGACCACCACCGGCATGAAGTAGATGGTCCGGAACAGGTTGATGCCCCTGACCTTGTGGTTGATCAGCAAAGCAAGCATCAGCGCGAGGCTGCCCTGTACCGGCGCCACGACCAGGACGAACAGGAAGGTGTTTACCAGCGCCTTCATGAACACAACGTCGCTGGCGATGACGATCATGACGTTTTCGCCGGACTGCCAGCGAAACCACTCGCGCATGCCGCGATACTGAGGATAGTCGTCGCTACGGGTGATCTCACGCAGGCGGGGATACTGGATTTCGCCGGCCTCGTTTCGGACCACTTCGCCAGCATCGTCGCGCTCTGGCTTGAGGGTCACCACAGCAAGGCCCAGGAGCTGCTGATAGTTTTCCAACCCGACGAACTGGGTCGGGTTCGGTGACAGCAGCCGCTGATTTGTCAATGACAGACCGATCGCGAAGAAAAACGGCAGCACGATGAATGTGAAGATAAGTGCGAAGCCCGGCAGGACGAATGTCCAGCCCGCCCGGTTCGACAGGGTTAGCTTCGACGCCATTTGCGGTATCCGCCCAGCAAGCCAGAGAGGGTGGAGTCCGCGGCTGGCGAGGACCCCGGCGCGACAGACTAGCGGTGACCGTAGCCACCATTGCTTTCGATGTCGGCGTCGATCTCGTCGACCGCCGCGTCAAGCGTGTCGGCCACGTCGGCGCCATTGGCGATATCGGCCAGTGCCTTGGTGAAGACCTTGGCCTGGACCACGTAGCCCGGGGTGACCGGGCGCACCAGGGCTTGTGCCTTGGAGAGGTCGAAGAACACCGCGAGCGGGCCGCCATCCTTGTAGTACTTCGTCATCTGCGCCGCCGAGGGCGTCGGCGGGATCAGGCCGATGCCGTCGGAGAAGGCGGCCAGGTATTTGTCCTGCGCGGCGAACTTGATGAACTCGGCAGCGCCTTCCGGATGTTTTGACTTGGCCGACACGCCGAATTGCCAAGATCCCGCGCCGATCTTGTTGCCGGCGCCGAAATCGGGGGCTGGAAGGAAGACAACGTCATCCACGGCTTCCATCGTTGCCACCGCGCGCCAGTTGCCGTTCCACTGGAAGGCGAACTTGCCGCCGATGAAACCGGTCTGCTGATCGGCCGGGTCCTCGCTGGTGCCAGGCGCATAGCCTCCGGTAAACAGCGCTTGCCACCACTTGCCAAACGCCTGCGCAGCCTCGCCGTTCAGCGCGCCTTCCGCCGTCTTGTAGGTCGAACGGTCGACAATGTCGCCGCCGAAGCTCTGCAGGAACGGCGAGAAGGCGTAGGAATACCACTCGGCCTGGTCGTTCATGCCGAGATCAAGGGCGAATTCAAACTTGCCGGAGGCCTTGGCGGCATCGAGCGCGGCCATGAATTCCTCTCTCGACCACGGCTTGTCGAGGGTCGGGGTGCGCAAGCCCAGCTCGCCCAGCGTCGATTGGCGTGCAAAAAGCGCCACCGCCGCGTCCCACAGACCGACCGAATAGAGCTTGCCATCCCACACGCCTTTGGTGCCGGGCAGGAAGTCGGCGAACTCGCTCTCGTCGATCGGCAGCGGCTGCAGATAGCCGGCCCAGGCCCAATTGGGCATGACGGGCCCGTCCACATCCAGAATGTCGGGCAGGTTGCCCGCCAGGGCCGCCGCCGCGACGGAATCATTGTAGCTCTTCTCGGGGAAGCTCTCGATGGTCACCGTCCAGTCGGACTGGCTGGTGTTGAAGTCGGAAATAATCTGGTTGAGGATTCGCGACTCCACCTCATTGCCGGCGCCGTGATACCACATGGTCAACTTGGTCTGCGCCAGCGCGGGCGCACACAGACAGGTCGACGCGATCACCACACCGGCAAGGTGTTTTGTCAGTTTCATCTGATATTCCTCCCTTTTGACTTTAAGGACGCTGGCTGGATCCAAGGCGAGGCCGCCAGGACAGCGGGCCGGGAAGCCAGCGCTCAGTTTCGGGTCGGCCGCTACGGGCCCTTGATGGGGTCCAGCAATGTTCGCGGAAGCCGGACGCATTTGCAATTGCGCAGTTTCACCTGGTCGGAGCAGCAGGTCGACGGCGATTTCCCCTCGTCAGTTCCGGGCCACTGAGATAGCAGTTCACCTAGGACGATTTTATCGTCCGTCAACTTTCTCCCGGCCGCGTTCAATGTGCAGCTTGAGCGATTCCAAGGGTAACGAGCGCCTTGTGATGTGTCCCCGGCTGCCTGGCGAGTCGTATGACCAAGTCATGGCAAACCTGGCGATGAGGCGGAAGTTCGAAGCGTAGGCGGCTCCGAAGCGGATGGTAGCTTTGTACCGGAAGCGGGTATTGGTGGGCGATGCAGGGATTGAACCTGCGACCCCACCCGTGTGAAGGGTGTGCTCTCCCGCTGAGCTAATCGCCCGCTCGTTGCCCGAAGGCCAAGCGCGCCGCGATATAAGGGAGGCCGGCCGGGGAAGTCAAGGCGATGTGCTGGCGTTCCGACGAAGACCGAATGCAACCACGCCGGGAGCGGTCCGGTCGCCGTCGCGCTCAGTGCCCGGCAGCGGCAATCAGGCGTTCGGCCAGACCAAGCGTCAGCGCATCGAAATGCGAGATCACCGCCGACGGTTCGAATTCGCGCACATGGCGGTCGGTGTAGCCGAAATCCACCGCCACCACGGGAATGCCGGCCGCCTTCGCCGTATCGATGTCGGTCTGCGAATCACCGACCATCAGCGCGCGGTGCGGATCGCCGCCGGCGAGCACGATGGTTTCGGTCAGATGGCGCGGGTCGGGCTTGCGGAACGCAAACGTGTCCTGACCGCAAATCGCCGCGAAATGCTTCGCCAGGCCGAGCGCCTCGATCAGCGCCACCGAGTTGGCTTCGTATTTGTTCGTGCAGACGGCCAGGAGATAGCCAGCCGCCTCGAATCGCGCGATCGTCTCGACGACGCCGGGGTAGGGGAGCGATTTGCCCGGGATGTTGTCGGTGTAGTGATCGAGGAACAGCTTTAGCAATCGGTCGTGTTCCTCTACCACTAGCGATCTCTGCTGCGCGGCGTGCGCGCGCTCGATCATCACCCGGCCGCCATGGCCGACGAAGCGCTTGAAGCCGGCCTCGTCGACGGCTGCGAGTTCGCTGGCGGCAAGGCTGTGGTTGAGGCTGTCGAGCAGGTCCGGCGCTGTGTCGACCAGCGTCCCGTCGAGGTCGAACACGATGATCGGTCGGGTCATGACATGTCCTGTGACGATTGCGCTGCCGGCAGGCGATAGCCGCTGCAGCCCATCCAGGCAAGCCGTGCCAACTCAATCCACAGGGCGTCAATCCACAGGGCAAAGTCTTTGACCGGACGGGCAAAGATGCTAGGAGCGCCGAAACAAGCGAAATCCGGGGCAAAGCATGGATGCGAGGCAACTGAAGGTCGAGGCCGCGCGGGCGGCACTTGCCCATGTCAGCGATGGCATGCGGCTTGGCATCGGCACCGGCTCGACGGCCGACGAGTTCGTGCGGCTGCTCGCCGAAAAGGTCGCCACCGGCCTTACCATTATCGGCGTGCCGACCTCGGAGCGCACCGCTATCCTCTGCGGCGAGCTTGGCGTGCCACTGTCGACGCTGGAAGAAACGCCCGAGCTCGACCTTACCATCGACGGCGCCGACGAGATCGATCCGGAGCTGACATTGATCAAGGGCGGCGGCGGTGCGCTGCTTCGCGAAAAGATCGTGGCGGCGGCTTCCGCCCGCATGATCGTCATCGCCGACCGTTCGAAGATGGTCGAGACGCTCGGCCGTTTTCCACTGCCGATCGAGGTCAACCCGTTCGGCCTGCGTGCCACGGAAATCGCCGTCGCCGCGGCAGCCGGAAGGCTCGGCCTTTCCGGCCCCGTCACATTGAGGATGACGGGAAGCCAGCCTTTTGTTACAGACGGCGGCCATTTTATCCTCGATGCATCTTTTGGCCGCATTCCGGATACAAGAGCGCTTTCGAATGCTCTCCATGCCATTCCGGGGGTGGTCGAGCATGGTCTTTTCATCGGGCTGGCATCAGCGGCCATCATAGCCGGCGACGGCGTCCAAACCGTCCATGCCGCCCGAAAACCAGGGAGTTCTATCGATCATGATGTCGCATAACCGGGTTCGCCGTTTTTCTGCAATTCTGGCAGCTTCAGCCGTCTTTGCGTTTTCATCGCCGGCGTTCTCGCAGGACGTCAGCGAAGGGCATCTTAAGGCAGCCCGCGCCGCAGTCGCGGCGATCAACGCGACGGACCCGTTCGACAACATCCTGCCGCAGGCCGCCGCCGCGCTTCAGCAGCAGCTTATCCAAAAGAACCCGGACATGCAGGAGCTGATCGGCAGAACGGTTAGCGAAAAGGCTCTGGCGCTGGCCTCGCGGCGCGCCGATCTCGAGAAGGAAGCGGCCCTGGCCTATGCCAAGGTATTTTCCGAAAAAGAGCTTACCGAAATCGCCGCTTTCTACAATTCCGATACCGGCAAGAAACTGCTCGACAGCGGCCAGGCCGTGACGCGTGAGCTGCTCAAGGCCGCCGAGATATGGCAGAACGGCCTCGCTCGCGACCTCGCCCAGCAGGTCGGCGAAACGCTGGCCGCGGCGGCAAAGGCCTCAGCACCGTCAAATGCCGCGGCTCCTGCTGATGGCACGCAGCCGGAAGCACCGAAGAACTGAGCCTGTTTCCGGCGGCGTCATCGCTGCTGGACCGGAAAGCCCGCCTCCGTTGCGCGTCCGACAGGATGCGCGGCGTCCGGGCTTTTCTTTTGGCGGTTTGCAGCCTACCTGTCTCAGACATTTTGAAGGGCAAGGAGCCGCGCCATGGCCGTCTATGACTACGATCTTTTCGTCATCGGCGGCGGCTCCGGCGGGGTGAGGGCGGCGCGCGTGGCGGCGGCGCTCGGCAAGCGCGTCGGCATCGCCGAGGAATACCGCTATGGCGGCACCTGCGTCATCCGCGGCTGCGTGCCGAAAAAGCTCTATGTCTATGCCTCGCAATTTCCCGAGCACTTTGCCGACGCCGCCGGTTACGGCTGGACCGTGCCGCAGGCGAGCTTCGACTGGCAGACACTGGTTGCCAACAAGGATCGCGAGATCAGCCGGCTGGAAGCTATCTACAGGAAAAATGTCCAAGGCGCCGGCGGCGAGACGTTTCAGTCACGCGCCATGCTGGTCGATCCGCATGCGGTGCATCTTCTCGGCGAGGACCGCACCGTCACCGCCGACCAGATTCTCATCGCCACCGGCGGCCGCCCGGCACCGCACCCGGCTCTGCCCGGCCATGAGCATTGTATCTTTTCCAACGAAGCCTTCGATCTCAAGGAATTGCCTGACGCGATCATGATCGAGGGCGGCGGCTATATTGCCGTCGAGTTCGCCAACATCTTTCACGGCCTCGGCGTCGACACAACGCTGGTCTATCGCGGCAAGGAGATTCTCTCCCGCTTCGACATGGATCTCAGGCGCATGCTGCACGAGACGATGGAAAAGAAGGGGATAAAAATCCTCTGCCATGCCGTGTCCGAATGGGTCAGGAAGCGTCCCGACGGGCGCCTCGACGCTGTCGTCACCGGCGGCAAGGTGCTGACGGTGGATCAGGTCATGCTCGCCATCGGGCGTCTGCCCAACACCGAAAACATGGGGCTTGAGGGGGTCGGCATCGAGATGACCAGGACCGGCGCTATCCATGTGGACCAATATTCGCGCACCAGCATCGACAACATCTGGGCGATCGGCGACGTCACCAACCGCGTGCAACTGACGCCGGTGGCGATCCATGAGGCGATGTGTTTCGTCGAGACCGCCTTCAAGGGCAACCTGACCGCGCCCGACCATGAAACGATCGCCACAGCGGTGTTCTCGCAGCCCGAGATCGGCACGGTCGGCCTGTCGGAAGACGAGGCCATAAAGCGTTTTTCCGACGTCGAGGTCTACCGCGCCACCTTCCGGCCGATGCGCAACACTCTGTCGGGCCGCGACGAAAAGATGCTGATGAAGCTGGTGGTCGACGGCGCCTCGAAAAAGGTGCTCGGCGCCCATATCCTCGGGCCTGATGCCGGCGAGATGGCGCAGCTTCTCGGCATTCCGCTGAAGGCCGGGCTGACCAAGGATAACTTCGATCGCACGATGGCCGTGCACCCAACCGCGGCGGAAGAACTCGTCACCATGTACAAGCCGACCTACCGGGTGAGGGACGGCGAGCGCGCCTGACGTTTTGCCCGTATCGTCACCAATGGTGCATCTATGCACCAAGGCAATGGTGCAGCGCCACTCGACCGCAGATCACCAATCCGATGCGACACTGTGCAACGATATTCTGTTCGCCGCTATTTCTGCCTGATGCGGCGAGGGAAGCGCAGCCATCTTTCCTCGACCGGCCTTGTTTCCTCGACTGGCCTGGGGTGCGCGAGGATGGTGGTGAGCTCGACCGGCAGGCTCGGCGCCAGCGGCTTTTTGGTCGCGACGCCGTCCGCGATGGCAACGATGCTGTGGTAGAATTCGGCGCCTGAAAGCGACCTTGGCGGCACGGCCTCGTGCATGATCGAGATCACCATGACATCTGGACAATTGTCCTTGATCGCTTGATGGAAGGCAATCTTCCCTTCCGGATCGAGCGCCCCGGTCGCTTCGTCGAGGAACAGCAGCCCCGGCTGCTGCAGCACGATACGAGCGACAACCAGCTTCTGTTTCTGGCCGCCCGAAAGCACCTGGTCCCAGCTCATTCCGTCACGGCTTTCATCGGCCATGTGTTCGATGATATCGCCAAGGCCGGCTTTGTGCAGAGCCGATGCAACCTGCGTGTCGGTGTGATCGCGCTCTGAACCGGGCAGGCAGACCAGTTGCTTCAGCGAGACCTGCTGCAGCTTGACCTCCTGGGCGGCATAGAAACTTTCGACCCCTTCCGGGAAGACGATGGAGCCGCGGCCATAGGGCCACAGGCCGTTGATCGCCTTGATCAGCGATGTCTTGCCGCAGCCGGATTCGCCCTTCAGGAACGTCCACTCGCCACGCCGGAAGCGCAAATTCGCGGCACTCAGGAAGGGCGTGGCGTCCTCGCCCTGATGGGTCAGCTCGAGTTTCTGGATGGTCAGGCCGAAAACCGGGTTCTGACGGTCGTAGCGGAAATCGGAACAGCCGGTGAGACTATAGAATTCCTGCGGGTGTTGGACGTTTTCGATCGCGTTGGCGAGTTCGGTCACGCGTAGGCTGTTGGCGCGCAGCGCCGCAATGGAAGGCATGACATGGATGAACCACGAACATTGATTGATGAGTGAGTTGACCATCTCGGAGCCCGTTATGTAGCCCTTGAGGTCGAAACGGTTGTGGATATAGGGCACCAGGCCCGGCGCGTAGGCGACAATGCGGGCGCCGATGAAAGTGTAGACCAGCTCGAAAGAACGATAGCTGGTGTTGACGATGTTCAGCCTTGCCCAGGTGCGGTCGATGTCGACATAAAGCCGTTCGTGCATCGTCTTTTGCACATTCTCGCCCTGGGAGGCGGCGACATGGAAACTGCGGCGCAGGAACGTGGTCAGCTCGCCGCGATAACTGCCTTCGGATTGCTGCATCCGGATGTTGATCCGTTCCAGCAACCTGCCGAGCTTCACCGCGATCCAGGTGTTCAGCGGCACGTAAATGGCGACCGCCAGGAAAGCCAGGACCGCGCTGCCATAGCTGCCGAGGAACTCCAGCCCTTTCACCTCTGCCGAGGTTTCAAGCAGTTTCCGGCCGACGAAATAAAGCGATGTGGCGACAGCCATCACCCCGATGGCGAGGCCGATGGCTCCGCCGGTCATGTCCTTGATCGATTCCTGGACACGCTGGTCGATGTTGTCGGGGGCAGCAGCGCCGGAGGAACCGTGCTGAGCATGGAAATGCGTGTGATTGGTGTCGAGAAGCGCTGCGTTGAAGCGGCTGTCCAGCCAAGCGCGCCATTTGCGATGCAGCGTCGCGGAAACAAAAGTGCGGATGCCGGTAAAGCCCGCGTCTTTGAGCACGACCAGAAGGATGAGCACGCCGGCATTGGTGAGCAGCGACGCGAGCGGCGTGGTGTTCGCGGCGTCGTGGTAGAAGGCGATCGAGTTGACCAGTTCCCCGGATGCTTCGGCGAACCAGACGCCAGCCTTGCTGGAGAGCGCGGTAAACAGGGCGATGACCAGCGTCAGCGTCCAGGCCTCCACCCAGCGATCCGAGAACCAGTAGGCCCGCATCAGTCCCCAGAAGCTGCGCATCGAGGAAACCGGTGTCAGGAGCGGCGACCTTGCGGCACCGCGGAGCCATTTTTCCGATATTGAATGTCGCCCTGGTCTACCGACCCGAATCACAATCCCGCCCAACCCTCTTTTAGTTTTGTTACAGACAGTAACACCAATTGATCATTTTCCATTATCTTTTCTCGGGCTGTCGAGGATTGAACCCCTGGCCGTTGCCATTAAGCAACAGCGGCAACGCCTTGCGAGGTCGCCCTCGACGCAGATTATCCGTCTAATATCAATGAGTTGCTGATTCACGTGTGCATGCGTCAGCATCTTCCCCAAGGGAAAGCTTTTGCACAGTTTTGTTATGGGAAGAGCGTGATCGATCGGCCGATTTTTATGCTGCGGAAGACGAATCGACGCAAAGCGCGCCGTCATCTTTGTTGCCATATCGACCTGGCGGCAGCCGGAAAGTGACCGGAGGGCGTTGGCTGCTGTGGCGATGTCGCCAAACGCGTCTATGGAAGGACGTCTATCAGTTCGCTTTCTTCAACTCGCCCCGCGCCTTCGCCGCCGCTACCTGGCGAATGGCGTCGGTGAGCGTGTCAACGTCTTGCGCGCCCATCACCGCATACTTGCCCTCAAGCAGAAAGCACGGCACGCCCGTGATGCCCATGCTCGATGCGGTGGCGATTTCGGTGCGCACCGCCTCGACATCTGCGTCCGTCGGCAAAAGCGTCTCGACGACGGACGCATCCATACCGGCCTCGCGGGCGGCGTTGATCAGCACGACATGGTCGCCGAGATTGGCGCCTTCCTCGAAATTCAACTGGAACAGACGTCGAACCAGCCGGTTCTGCATGACCTCGCCGGCGGCACCAGCCCAACGGATGAGGCGGTGCGCGTCCAGCGTGTTGGGCGCAACCTTTATGGCGGCCAAGGCGAAATTGATGCCCTCGGCTTCGCCCAATGGCTCGATGCGGGCGTGGATCTCGCTGACGCGTTCGTCACTGCCGAATTTGGCCATCATGTATTCGCGGCGATCCTTGCCTTCGGGCGGGATGGTTGGGTCGAGCTGGAACGGCCGCCAGCGAATATGCACCTCGACCTCGTTTGCCGCGGCGATCGCCTTGTCGAGCCGCTTCTGGCCGATGAAGCACCAGGGGCAGACGACGTCGGAGACCACATCGACGGTAATCGACTTCGCGTCGCTCATCTTGATCTCCTGTTCCGAAGAGGTCACTTCGGCTTGCGCCACCATGTCGGCAGTCGATAACCGGATATGGGGGTCTTTCGCGGATGTTCCAGATAGCTCCAGTAGGCGAGCCATTGCTGCGTGTTGTGCTGCATCGGAACCATGTAGTGGCCGGAGATCAACAACCTGTCGAGGACCCGGACGGCGGCAACATAATCTTCGCGGCTGCGGGCGTCGACAATCGCCTCAAGTGCTGCATCAATCGCCGGATCGGCGACGCCAGCAAGGTTGAACGACCCTTCGGCATTGGCGGCAGCCGATCCCCAGCGCCCGAACTGCTCGATGCCCGGCGACAGCGAGTTCTCGAAGCCGCTGGCGCCGATCAGCACCTCGAAATTGAAACGTTGCTTACGTGACTGGATCTGGTCGCCGTCAAGGCTGCGGATGGTGACATCGATGCCGATCTTCGCAAGCGTGCGCTGGTAGATGGCGGCAAGGCGCTCCTCGTTCTGGGAGGCGGTCAGGATCTCGAAGCCGAAGGGTTTCTCCTCGGGATCGAGCATCACTCCATCCTGCAAGGCATAGCCCGCGCCTTTGAATATGTCGAAGGCGGCTTTCAGCACCTTGCGGTCCTGGCCCGAGCCGTCGGTGACAGGTGGCCGCCAGGTGCCGTCCATGACATCGGCTGGCACACGACCCGGGTAGGGCGCCAGGAGCGCCTTTTCCCTGTCGTCGGCCGGATGGCCGAGTGCCGACAACTCGGAATTCTGCCAATAGCTCATGGTGCGCATGTACTTGCCGCCAAACAAGTTCTTGTTGGCCCATTCGAAGTCGTAGAGCATGCCGAGCGCGCGTCGAACCACCGGATTGGAAAACTTCTGCAGCCGCGTGTTGAACAGGAACCCCGTCACCACTGGCGGGATGCCGGTGTCGAACGTTTCGGCGATCACGTCGCCCTTGTGGAAGGCCGGGAAGTCGAGATCGCGCTCGCGCTTGACCGGATCGCTGTCGTCAGCGATGGCGCAGATGCCTTTCTTGAAAGCTTCCAGCTTGGCGTTGGCGTTGAGGAAATATTCGATGGTGATCTGGTCGTAATTGTCGAAACCGCGCTTGGCGGGGATGTCCTTGCCCCAATAATTCGGGTTGCGCTTGAACACGATGCGCTGGCCAGGCGCCACATGCGCCACGGTGTAGGGGCCGCTGCCGATCACCGGTTTCAGCGTGGTCCTGTCGAAGGTCGCCTTGTCGAAAGCGTGCTTCGGCACGATCGGCGTCATCGCGATAACCAACGGAGTCTCGCGATTAGCCTTGTCGTTGAATGTAAAGCGCACGCTGCGGTCGCCGGTCTTTTCCAGTTTGGCGACCATGCTCATGCGGGCGCTGTAGGGTGGCCGGCCTTTCTCGGTAAAAACGTCGTAGGTGAACAGCACGTCTTCCGCAGTCACCGGTTGACCATCAGACCATTTGGCCCTCGGATCGAGGTGGAATTCGATGCTCTTGCGCTCCGGATTCATGTCGGCAGTGTCGGCAAGCAGGCCGTAAAGACTGAAGGCCTCATCGTCGTTGCGCTGCATCAACGGCTCGAAGACGAGATTGCCGAAAATCCTGTCGATCATGCCGCGTGCCGTCGTGCGCAGGCTCTTCAGGATGAACGGGTTGAGATTGTCGAAGCTGCCAACGACGCAATAGGTGATGCTGCCGCCCTTCGGCGCATCGGGATTGACGTAGTTGAAATGCGCATAGTCGGCCGGCAGCGCCGGCTCGCCCTGCATGGCGATCGCGTGTTTCGGCTCCGACAAGGCCGGCTGGGGCGAAAGGGTGATAATCGCGGCGATCAGCCAAACAAGAACGCGGCCCATGACCGTCTCCTTACCGGGTCGGCTTGATGATTCGGAGCGCACCCTAACATGAGCCGACCGCCTCCCGGCTAATCGCGAGCTCAAGAATTGCGGGTATCGGGCTGGATTTGGCACCGCTTGCAGTGTAACACGCCGTTCGAAGTCATTCTGTTGCCTCATTTCGGCAACAGTTAGCTGGACCACACGGCGCGAAGAAGCCGGTCCCGGGATCATTTGAGAGGAAGTGCACGATATGACGAGCCTGAACAGCAACGCGTACCGCCTGTCGGTCATGGCCGCTGGAGTGGTCGGCTTTTTGGGCGCACAGCTTCCCGCTGCTCTTGCGCAGCAACAGCAGATTCCGCAGGGCTGGTTCAAAGCCTGCACCAAGCAGGAAGACGTCGACATCTGCAATGTCCAGAACATCACCACCGCCGGCAACGGCCAGCTCGTCACCGGCGTCAGCCTGATCGAATTGAAGGGCAAGGTAAACCGCAAGGTGTTCCAGGTGACGGTTCCGAGCGGTCGCCTGATTCCTCCCGGCATTGGCCTCCAGATCGACACCGCGAAGGCGCAGAAGCTCGACTATGTGATCTGCTTCCCCGACCGCTGCGTGGCGGAAGTGCCGCTGACCGATCAGCTCATCAGTTCCTTCAAGAAGGGTTCGAACCTGACGCTGACCTCAGTCAATTTCCAGAACCAGCCGAACCCGATCAAGGTCGCTCTGACCGGCTTCAGCGGCGCCTTCGACGGGCCGCCGCTGCAGCAGTCGGACATCGAGGATCGGCAGAAGAAGCTTCAGGATTTCGTTGCCAAGAACAACCAGGACTTCGCCAAGAAGCTCAAGGAAGAACAGGACAAGGCGAAGACCGCCAACTGATTCCTGAGGCAAACAAGACAATTTCTCAAGCCAACAAAAAGCGGGGTCATGCCCCGCTTTTTTGTTCCGTCCGGCCATTTCTTGATCCGATCCCACGAGGCCCGCAATCGCGTCAGGTCCCCGCGCTTTTCGTCAGCTCAATGTCTTGACTGGCGTCTAGGCTCGTAGCGTCCGTCCGGCCTCTTGTCGAACATCTCGCCGATCTCTGGATGCCGCACCGGTTCGCCAGACCGATCCTCGAGCAGGTTCTGCTCAGACACGTAGGCGATGTATTCCGTTTCCGAATTCTCGGCGAGCAAGTGGTAGAAGGGCTGGTCCTTGCGCGGCCGCACATCCGCCGGGATCGCCTCGTACCATTCGTCGGTGTTGGCGAATTGCGGGTCGACATCGAAAATGATGCCGCGGAACGGAAACAGCCGGTGGCGGACCACCTGTCCGATCGAGAATTTGGCTGTTTTCATCATGGAACTCACCACTAAGTCCTAGAGTGCCGCGCCTTGGAATGCGCAAAGACTCCCTAAGACCTTGAATTTACGCGTTACGCTTCAAAAAATCGAGCCCGACTTATGGCTGATACCTGACCTATTTGACGCAGACGCCGCATGATTTCAATGCCGAACGCTTGACGCCCCGCCAAGCTACGGGCCAGCCCGCCCTGTGCTAGCGCCGGATCTGTTTCCTTAAGCCGCCGGCGAGCGCTGCAAAACCACTGCCGGGCCGCAGCCCCTCGCGCATGAAAAAGGCGCGGAGCGGCGCGAATCCGCCGAGCACGCCAAGGCCAGCACTGCGCGCCATCTGTGCCGGCAGCATCTGCGAGAGCAGCGATTTGTTGAGCAGGTTGACCGCATTGCTGCGCGCCAGGATGTCGAGCCGGCGCTTGAAATCATAGGCTGCGAGGGCCTTGACGGCGCCCGGGTCATCCCTGTTTTTGCAAGCAATTCCAATCAGATCATCGATATCCCTGATACCAAGGTTGAGACCTTGTGCGCCGATCGGCGGAAACACATGGGCGGCTTCGCCGACAAGTGCGACCCGGTTGCGCGCGAAGCACCGCGGCGTCACGCCGGAAAGCTGGTAGATCTGCCGGCCGGGTTCGACGGAAACCCGGCCCAGCATCGATTGCATCCGCTGTTCGACGCGCATCGAAAGCGCCGCGTCGTCCAGTGCGGCGAGTTCCTTCGCCGTTTCCGGCTCTACCACCCAGACAAGGCTGGACCGGTTGCCGGGCAGGGGAACCTGGGTGAACGGGCCGGTCTCGGTGTGGAACTCGGTCGACGTGAAAGAGTGGTCGCTGCGGTGGCCGAAATTGAGAACCAATGCCGCCTGCGGATAGGACCGCGCCGACGTCGAGATGCCGGCAGCCTCGCGGGCCGGCGACAAACGGCCATCGGCAGCGACGGCCAGCGATGCCGTGATCTCGCTGCCGTCAGGCAGGATCGCATGCGCATGGTCGCCGTCCAGGCGCCAGGTCTCCACCATCGCTTTTCGCCATTCGATGCCGGAATGGGCGGCAACAACACGGGCAAGTGCGGGGTTGAGCGCACTATTGGGTAAATTCAGCCCGAACTGCTGCTCGCCGATTTCGCTGGCGCGGAAAATGACCACCGGGCTGCGGATCAGCCGGCTGGTTGCATCGACTATGCGCATCACCCTCAGCGGTGCGGCCTGGGACCTCACCGCATCGAGGACGCCCAACCACTCGAGGATCTTCAGGGCCGGGTTCATCAGGGCCGTCGTGCGGCCGTCCTGGCCATTTGCCTCGGGTCCGACGAGCGTCACGGGAAAGCCGGCGTCTGCGAAACCAAGCGCTGCAATCAGCCCTGCCGGGCCACTGCCGGCCACCAGTATCCGTGCTGTTTCCCGACGGTCCAATTCGGCTTCCCGGTTGCGATGCGAGGCGGTCGGTCCGACCTGAGGAGCATATAGATCAGATCATGCGGCTTGATCAACGCGGCGATTCGGCCCATTCGACTGCCATGACCGCCGAAGACCATGATTTCAGTCATCTCGACCGTTTCGGCCGCGCAGCGGCGAGCGTCTCGCGCAATCCTCGACTGGCGGTGAACATCGTTTTGGGCGCAGCCGTCGTCCTGGCATGGCTGCTGCTTGGCGCCATGGCCATACGTGGCGCCGAAAGCCGGGTTCCGGGCATCGATGCACCCGGCGACACGATGCTCAGGTATCTGCCGGGGCTGCCGCTGCCGGATTTTCTCGAGCGCTTCTTCAGCCTTTGTCTTGCACCTGCGCCGCTCGACGGCGGCGTCGGCGCGCAGGCCGGAGCGCTCATCGTCATGTGGTTCCTGATGGCGGTCGCCACCATGCTGCCTTCGGCGGCGCCGATGATCCGCACCTATTGCGAGATTGCCGATACCGCTCGGA
This sequence comes from Mesorhizobium sp. WSM4837, assembly GCF_055811435.1. Classification (NCBI taxonomy): domain Bacteria; kingdom Pseudomonadati; phylum Pseudomonadota; class Alphaproteobacteria; order Hyphomicrobiales; family Phyllobacteriaceae; genus Mesorhizobium; species Mesorhizobium sp. WSM4837. The sequence goes on along the minus strand of NZ_JBVVQE010000009.1, from coordinate 76,853 downwards.
TCAAGGGCGAAGCGGTCGTCCATCCGCTGATCCTGGTCGCCGGTTACCTCAGCGTGTGGTTGGCTGCGTCGGCAGTGTTTGCGGCGCTGACGCTCATCGTTCACGCCTTCGCCTCATCTGTGCAGATGCTCGATCCGGTGGTCGGAGCGACAGGAGCGGCTGCGCTTCTGGTTGCTGGCCTCTATCAGTTCAGCGGCCTGAAGGAAGCCTGCCTGACAAAATGCAAAAGCCCGTTCTCGATCCTGTTTTCGAACTGGAGCGCGAGGCCCGGCCGCATTTTCCGGCTCGGCATGGAGCAGGGCGTCTGGTGCCTCGGCTGCTGCTGGGCGCTGATGCTGGTGATGTTCGCCGTCGGTGTGATGAACGTATTCTGGTTGGCGTTGATCGGCCTGTTCACCTTGATCGAAAAACAGACGGCGGGCAGGCTGCCAACCCGGGTCGCCGGTGCGATACTGCTTGTCTGGGCAACCGCCCTGCTAGTAGTCTCGGCATAGGGAGAGAATTCTATGGCGGATCAAGGCTGGGCAATGAAAGGAGAGTTGGTGCTCTCCTGCAATTGCACGGTTTTTTGTCCTTGCGTGCTCTCTCTCGGCAGTCATCCGCCGACCGAGGGCTGTTGTCAGACCTGGGCGGGGTTCCGCATCGATGCCGGCCATTTCGGCGAGGTCGAGCTTTCCGGCCTCAATCTTGGGCTGGTCATGGAAATCCCCGGCTATATGAGCCGCGGCAACTGGACCGCCGGACTGTTCATCGACAAGCGCGCCTCCGTCTACGCGGTAAAGGCGCTGACCAGGATTTTCACCGGCAAGGCTGGCGGGACCACCTCGCTGCTCTCCATCCTGGTCGGAAAGTTCCTCGGCGTCGAGCAGGCGCCGATCACCTATGAGACGCGCGACAGGACCCGAATCTTCCAGATCCCGAAGATCATCGATGGAGCCGTAACGCCGATTTCCGGCAAGGACCGCGACAAGGATACGGTGATCAGCAATTCGGAGTACTGGATCGCACCGGAAATCATCGTCGCCAGGTCCGACAAGAGCAAGATGCGGGCCTTCGGCCGCAACTGGAATTTTGCCGGCCGCTCGGCCGAAATCTGCAAGCTGGACTGGCGGGGCCCGTGAGCAAAAAAGCAACGGCCAGAAAAATCACGGCCGGAAAAATCACGGCCAGGAAAATCGCCGACAAGATTCCGAGGCCGAAGAAGAAAGTCACATGGCCGCAGGCGCGCGCGTTTTCGGTGCATCTGCTGACCGCATCAGGCTCGTTCCTGGCGTTCCTGTCGCTGGTGGCGGCGAGCGAGCAGCGCTGGACGGCGATGTTCTGGTGGCTGGGGCTGGCGCTGTTCGTCGACGGCATCGACGGGCCTATCGCAAGGAAGCTCGAGGTCAAGGAAATCCTGCCGACGTGGTCGGGCGAACTCCTCGACAACATCATCGATTACGTCACCTATGTGCTGATACCGGCCTTCGCGCTTTACCAGCGCGGCTTCATGGGCGAGGGCCTGTCGTTCCTGTCGGCGGCGATCATCGTCGTGTCGAGCGCGATCTACTATGCCGACACCGGGATGAAGACCAAGGAGAACTTCTTCAAGGGGTTTCCCGTGGTCTGGAACATGGTGGTGTTCACGCTGTTCGTCATCGAGCCGGGACAATGGGTTTCCTTCGCCGTGGTCGTGGTGGCCGGCATCCTGACCTTTGTGCCGATCAATTTCATCCACCCGGTGCGGGTGGCGCGGCTGCGGCCGATCAACCTTGGCATGACGCTGCTATGGTGCGCTTTCGGAGCGCTGGCGCTGGCGCAGGCAGCTCTTGCCGCCTTCTACGACCAGATCGGCGTCCTGGGCGAGCAGGTGAGTGTCTTCACCAAGATCGGCATCACGGTCACCGGACTTTACCTCGCATGCATCGGCGGTATCATGCAGCTCTTTCCAACGCTCGGCGCCAAGAAAACCTGATCCCATAGAGTCTGGTCCCAAGAGAGCCTCATCAATGTCCAAAGCAATACGCATCCACGCCCATGGCGGTCCGGAGGTCCTGACCTATGAGGACGCCGATCCGGGCCAACCCGGCTCGGGGCAAATCCTGGTCAGGCACACGGCGATCGGCCTCAATTTCATCGACGTCTATCATCGCTCCGGCCTTTACCCGCCGCCAGGCGGTTTCCCGCTGATACCCGGCGGCGAGGCGGCCGGGGTGGTGGTGGAAGTGGGCGCGGACGTCGACTGGCTGAAGCCGGGCGATCGCATCGCCTACGCCGTGACGACTGGCGCCTACGCCGAACAACGCGTGATCGCCGCCAATCGCGTCGTCAAGGTGCCGGACGGCATCAGCGACGAACAGGCGGCCGCCATGATGCTGAAAGGGATGACGGCGGAATATCTGCTGCGCCGTACCTTCGAGGTGAAGGCGGGCGACACGATCCTGTTTCACGCGGCGGCCGGCGGCGTCGGGCTGATCCTCGGCCAATGGGCCAAGCATCTCGGCGCAACCGTGATCGGCACCGCCAGCTCCGCCGACAAGATCGAGCTCGCCAAGGCGCATGGCTTCGACCACGTCATCAACTACCGCGAGCAGGACTTCGTCGCCGGCGTCCTCGCCATCACCGGCGGCAAGAAGTGCGACGTCGTCTATGATTCGGTCGGCAACGACACCTTTCCGGCTTCGCTCGACTGCCTGAAGCCGCTCGGCATGTTCGCCAGCTTCGGCCAATCGTCGGGACCGGTCCCGCCGTTCAGCATGTCCTTGCTGGCGCAGAAAGGTTCGCTGTTTGCAACCCGTCCAACATTGTTCGTCTACACCGCCAGGCGCGAAGACCTGGAGGCGTCCGCCGCCGCGTTGTTCGAAATCGTGCTCAGCGGCGCGGTCAAGATCAAGATCAATCAGCGCTACGCGCTCCAGGACGCCGGCAGGGCGCATTCCGACCTCGAAGGCCGCAGGACGACCGGGACAACCATTTTTGTCCCCTGAGCCTTGCCATCGCTTGGAGCGACCTGCGTCCACTTGGACGCACAAAAGCACGCTCTGACATTTTGAATCTGCGCATCGTGCTTTCCGAAAATCGATTTCGATTTTCGGGCCGATGCGTTAGGTTTCCGCTGAAATTCTTGAAGCTCTTTCAAGACGGGTGCCGCTTTGCGACGACAGCAGGCCACGCATACCATGCCTGCGGGAACACAGAACATATCTGGCAAACCAGATGGGAGGCACTGTGAGTGCAAATCAGGACGACGCCAACCTGCTTGAGGTTCGTGGCCTTACCAAGACGTTCGGCACACTGACAGCGTGCGACCATATCGATCTCATCGTCGCAAAGGGCGAAATCCATGCGTTGCTCGGCGAGAACGGCGCCGGCAAGTCGACGCTCGTCAAAATGCTGTTCGGAACGCTGGAGCCCAATTCGGGCGAGATTTTCTGGAACGGCAAGGCGGTCACGATCACCAATCCCGGCTTTGCGAAGAAGCTTGGCATCGGCATGGTGTTCCAGCATTTTTCGCTGTTCGAGGCACTGACGGCGGCCGAGAACATCGCGCTGTCGCTGGACGACGGTTCGCCGATCAGCACGATTGCCGCGAAGGCGAGGGCGCTTTCCTATAGCTACGGCCTGCCGCTCGATCCGCAATCGCTGGTCGGCGACCTCTCGGTCGGTGAGCGCCAGCGTATCGAGATCATCCGCTGTCTGCTGCAGACGCCACAACTCATCATCCTCGACGAGCCGACCTCGGTGCTGACGCCGCAGGAAGCCGACAAGCTGTTCGAGACGCTCGAACGGCTGCGCTCGGAAGGAAAGTCCATCCTCTACATTTCGCACCGGCTGGAAGAGGTCAAGCGTATCTGCGACCGCGCTACCGTGCTGCGCCACGGCAAGGTCGTTGGCCATTGCAATCCGCGCAAGGAAACCGCGGCATCGCTGGCGCGCATGATGGTCGGCAACGACGTGCAGGCCGTGGTGCGCGCGCCGGCCCAGGGTATCGAGACTGCGCAGCCGCTGCTTGAAATCCGCGCGCTCAGCCGCAAGCCCGCAACGCCGTTCTCGATCCCGCTCAGAAACATCAACCTGGCCGTACGCGCCGGCGAAGTGATCGGCATTGCAGGCGTCGCCGGCAACGGCCAGGGCGAGTTCTTCGAATCCGTTTCCGGTGAGGTGCCGCAGCAGGATGCCGCCTCGGTGCGTATCCGCGGCAAGGACGCCGGCCGCCTCAGCATCACCGGCAGACGGCTGATGGGCGCTGCCTTCGTGCCGGAAGAGCGGCTCGGCCACGGTGCAGCACCGCGCATGAAGCTTTCGGAAAACCTGCTGCTGTCGCGCCATGCCAGCGACGGCAAGGTTTTTGTCGGCGCCGGCGGAATGGTCAAAAGCGATGCGATCTATGCAGCTGCCCAACGCATCATCAAGGCGATGGATGTGCGCAAGAGCGCTGCGGACCCGGAGGCGGCAGCGCTTTCAGGCGGCAACCTGCAGAAATTCATCGTCGGCCGCGAACTCGACCGCAGGCCAAGCGTCATGGTCGTCAATCAGCCGACCTGGGGCGTCGACGCCGGTGCGGCCGCCCATATCAGGCAGACGCTTATCGAATTGGCGCGCAGCGGCTCGGCAGTGCTGGTCATCAGCCAGGATCTCGACGAATTGTTCGAGATATCCGACGCGATCGCGGTGATGCACAATGGCGAGTTGTCGAAGCCTTTGCCGATCGCCGAGGCGACGTTCGAAAAGATCGGACTGCTGATGGGCGGGGCCGAGCCGGGCCACGCCGAACACGCTCTGGAGACGTCATGATGCGCCTCGAACTCGTCAAACGGCCGCAGCGCTCGATGCTGTTCTCGGCGCTGTCGCCCTTCATTGCATTCGTGCTGACGATCATTGCCGGCGCCATCCTGTTCGCGCTGCTTGGCGTCAATCCCTTGAAGGCGTTCCAAATCTACTTCCTCGAGCCTGTCAGTCAGGTCTGGCAGCTGCATGAGCTGGCGATCAAGGCGGCACCGCTCATCCTGATCGGGGTCGGCCTGTCGGTTTGCTACAGAGCCAACATCTGGAACATCGGCGCGGAAGGCCAGTTCATCCTGGGCGGCATCGTCGGATCGAGCATTCCGGTGCTGTTTCCGCAGTTTGAAGGGCCGCTGGTGCTGCCGCTGATGCTGCTGTTCGGCATGGTCGGCGGTGCCGCCTACGCCGCCATTCCCGCCCTGCTCAAGGCGCGCTTCAACACCAACGAGATCCTGACCAGCCTGATGCTGGTCTATGTCGCGCAGCTGTTCCTCGACTGGCTGGTGCGCGGGCCGTGGCGCGATCCGAAGGGTTTCAATTTCCCGCAGACGATACAGTTCAACGACTCGGCGATATTGCCGGAACTGATGCCGGCCTCCGGCCGCGCCAATTGGGGTTTCGTGTTCGCGCTGGTCGCGGCGGTGCTGGTCTGGATCCTGATGAGCCGCATGCTGAAAGGCTTTGAGGTCCGCGTGCTCGGCTCAAGCCCCAGGGCAGGGCGCTTCGCCGGCTTCGGCATCCACCGGATGGTGTTCTTCGCCTTCATGCTGTCGGGGGCACTGGCCGGACTTGCCGGCATCTCGGAAGTCTCCGGCGCCATCGGCCAGCTGCAGCCGGTGATTTCGCCCGGCTACGGCTTTGCCGCCATCATCGTGGCGTTCCTCGGCCGGCTCAATCCATTAGGCATTGTCGCGGCGGGCCTGGTGCTGGCGCTGACCTATCTTGGCGGCGAGGCGGTGCAAAGCGCGCTCGGCATCTCCGACAAGGTGGCGCGCGTGTTCCAGGGCATGCTCCTGTTCTTCGTGCTCGGCTGCGACACGCTCATTCACTACCGCATTCGTCTGATCGGCCTGGCTGCGCCGACGCTTGAAGCCGCGCCGAAGCTGGAGGAGGCCCGCTGATGGACATCACCGTCAACATTCTTTTGACCATCGCAACCGCGGCGACGCCTTTGCTGATCGCGGCGATCGGCGAGCTGGTGGTCGAACGTTCCGGCGTGCTCAATCTCGGCGTCGAAGGCATGATGATCATGGGGGCGGTCGGCGGTTTCGGCGCCGGCTATCTCACCGGATCGCCATGGATCGGGTTGTTGGCGGCGATCGCCCTGGGGGCGGTGTTTTCACTGCTGTTCGCCGTCATGACCTTGTCGCTGGCCACCAACCAGGTTGCGACCGGCCTGTCGCTGACACTGCTCGGCCTGGGGCTTTCCGGCATGATGGGCACCAGCTTTGTCGGCCAGCCCGGCGCGAGGCTGCCAAACCTCGACATTCCCGGCCTGACAGCGATGCCCGTCGTCGGCAGGTTGCTGTTCGGCCAGGACCCGATCTTCTACATCTCGATTGCATTGACCGCCGCCGTCATGTGGTTCCTGTTCAAGACCCGCACCGGACTGACGCTGCGCTCGATCGGCGACAGCCACACATCGGCCCATGCACTTGGCATCAAGGTCATCCGCTACCGCTATCTGGCAGTGATCTTCGGCGGCGCCTGTGCGGGCCTTGCCGGGGGCCACCTGTCGCTGGTCTATACGCCGCAATGGGTGGAGAACATGACCGCCGGGCGCGGCTGGATTGCGCTGGCGCTGGTCGTGTTCGCATCATGGCGGCCATGGCGGGTGCTGGCGGGCGCCTATATCTTCGGCGCGGTCTGGATCGGCCAGCTTCATGCACAGGCTTTCGGCATTCCGGTTCCCTCGCAACTGCTTTCTTCGTTGCCTTATCTGGCAACCATCGTGGTTCTCGTTCTAATCTCGCGCAACAAGCGGTTGACGATGATGAACACACCGGCTTCCTTGGGGCAGCCATTCGTTCCGGATCGCTGACGATAAAAAGACAAACGGGAAGCTCCAAGGCTTAACTCAGAGAGGTAACACGATGAAAAAACTGCTTATTGCGCTGATGACCGCGGCGGCGGCATTGTCGCTGGCGGCGACCGCCGAAGCGCAGGAAAAGCTGAAAGCCTGTTGGGTCTATACCGGCCCGATCGGTGATTTCGGCTATTCGTACCAGCATGACCAGGGCCGCCTGGACGTGGAGAAGGCGCTCGGCGACAAGGTCGAGACCGCTTATCTGGAGAACGTCTCCGAGGGTCCCGATGCCGATCGTGCCTTCGAGCGCCTGGCGCGCGAAGGATGCAAGATCATTTTCGGTACGTCCTTCGGCTTCATGGACCCCGAAGTGAAGGTCGCCAAGAAATTCCCCGACGTGATGTTCGAACACGCGACCGGCTATAAGACATCAGAAAATCTCGGCATCTACAACGCACGCTTCTACGAAGGCCGCTACATCCTCGGCCAGATTGCCGCCAAGCAATCGAAGTCGGGCGTCGCCGGCTACATCGTTTCGTTCCCGATTCCCGAAGTGGTGATGGGTATCAATTCCTTCATGCTCGGCGCCCAGTCGATCAAGCCGGATTTCAAGGCGAAGATCGTCTGGATCAATTCATGGTTCGATCCGGGCAAGGAAGCCGATGCCGCCAAGGCTCTGTTCGACCAGGGCGCCGACATCATCGTCCAGCACACCGACTCGACCGCTGCCCTGCAAGTCGCCGAAGAGCGCGGACTGCAGGGTTTCGGCCAGTCTTCGGACATGATCAAGTTCGCCCCCAAGGCGCAGTTGACCTCGATCGTCGACGATTGGGGCCCGTACTATATCGGCCGGGTGAAGGCCGCGCTCGACGGCACATGGAAACCCGGCAATGTCTGGCTGGGCATCAAGGACGGCGCCGTTAAAATGGCCCCTTACACCAACATGCCCGACGACGTGAAGGCGATGGCGGAAGCCACCGAGAAGAAGATCGTCGAAGGATGGAACCCGTTCACCGGCCCGATCGCCAAGCAGGACGGCACGCCGTGGCTGAAGGAAGGCGAAGTCGCCGACGACCCGACGCTGCTCGGCATGAACTTCTACGTCAAGGGCGTCGACGACAAGCTGCCGCAGTAAGCGCAAGATGGGCCAAAGTCTTGACAGGAAGGGCGCCGCGCGGCGCCCTTTCGTTTAGCAAGAGCCCGAAATAGGGATCGATTTCGGGAAGGGACATGCGCAAAATCAGGTGCTATGTTATGCGGCGTCCTTTGTCGCCCGAAAGGACGCGGCGCCGTAGGGCGAGATGCGGTCAGACCGCTGAGCCGTAAAGATCGTAGGCGTCGGCACGGTCGATCTTGACGGTGACGACATCGCCGGCGCGCAACGGACGCCGCGACTGGATATGCACCGAGCCGTCGATTTCGGGTGCGTCGTATCTGGTGCGGCCCTTCGCCGAGGTGCCATGCGCCTCGTCGATCAGCACTGGCAGACGCTTGCCGACCTTCCTGGCGAGTTGCGTTGCCGAGATCTTCTGCTGGCGCTGCATGAAACGGTGCCAGCGCGCGTCCTTGATCTCCTGCGGTACCTGTTCGAGGCCGAGGTCGTTGGAGCGGGCGCCCCTGACCGGCTCGTATTTGAAGCAGCCGGCGCGGTCGATCCTGGCTTCGTCCAGCCAGTCGAGCAGCATCTCGAAATCGTCGTCCGTCTCGCCGGGGAAGCCGACGATGAAGGTGGAGCGGATCGCCAGATCCGGACAGATTTCGCGCCAGCCGCGAATGCGGTCGAGCGTCTTTTCGCCATGGGCGGGCCGACTCATGTTCTTCAGCACTCGCGGCGAGGCGTGCTGGAAAGGAATGTCGAGGTAGGGAAGGATCGTTCCTTCGGCCATCAGCGGGATGACATCGGCGACATGCGGGTAGGGATAGACGTAGTGCATGCGTACCCAGACGCCGAGCTTGCCGAGTTCCTCCGACAGATCGAGGAATTTGGCCCGCACTTCGCGATCGCCGAACATGCTGGTCTGGTATTTGATGTCGATGCCGTAGGCGCTGGTGTCCTGCGAGATCACCAGGATTTCCTTGACGCCGGCCTTGGCCAGTTTCTCGGCCTCGCTCAGCACGTCGGCCGCCGGCCGCGAAACGAGATCGCCGCGCAACGCCGGGATGATGCAGAACGTGCAGCGGTTGTTGCAGCCCTCCGAAATCTTGAGATAGGCATAGTGGCGCGGCGTGAGCTTGACGCCTTGCGGCGGCAAAAGGTCGACATAGGGATCGTGGCTCGGGGGCGCGGCCTCATGCACCGCAGCCATCACGCTCTCGTAGGCCTGCGGACCGGTGATGGCGAGAACGTTGGGATGTTTTTCGCGGATGACGTCCGGTTCGGCGCCGAGACAGCCGGTGACGATGACCCTGCCGTTCTCCGAAAGGGCGGAGCCGATGGCATTGAGCGATTCATCGCGAGCCGAATCGAGAAAGCCGCAGGTGTTGACGACGACCAGATCGGCGCCGTCATGCTTGCGCGCGATCTCATAGCCCTCGGCGCGCAGGCGCGTGATGATGCGCTCCGAGTCCACGAGGGCTTTGGGGCATCCAAGGCTGACGAAACTGACGCGAGGGGCAGACATTTGCGGTTTCCAATGGACGCGGGCCGGAAACCCTTAGGCCCGGCCCGGAAGTCTCGATGCATGTTGATCTTTTGAACTTTCGCAGAAGCTCAATTCGCACGGCGCAATAGCATAGTTCCGCAATCAGGCAAACCGAGGAATGGCTTGGCGCCTCGGGCGGGCCTGCACGCTAAGACCGGCACTGCTCAGGTTTCAATGACCGCCCGGCCCGAACCAGGGCGCCAGGAACGCAAACTGTTCGGGCCACTGCTGCACAGCACCATCCAGAAGCATCTTCACGGCGACATAGAAAATGATCACCAGGCCGATATAGGCGATCCAGCGGTACTTATGCAGGAGGCGAGCGACAAACGAAGCGGCGAAGCCCATCAGCGCAATCGACAGCGCCAAGCCGATGATCAGGACCGTCGGATGGTCCATCGCCGCGCCGGCGACTGCAAGGACGTTGTCGAGAGACATCGAAACGTCGGCAATGACGATCTGCCAGGCTGCCTGAGCGAAGGTCTTGCGCGGCCCCTTGCCGCCAATCGACCCGCTTTTGTCATAATCGACATTCGACAACGCTTCCGTCGCGTCATGTTCCTGCTCGTAGCTGACACGCAACTCGCGCCACATCTTCCAGCACACCCAAAGCAGCAGCAGGCCGCCGGCTATGAGGAGAATGGGGCCGATGGTGAGAAGCCACTGGGTGATCAGAGCGAAGAAGATGCGAAGCACGGTGGCCGCCGCAATGCCGACGAGAATCGCCTTCTTGCGCTGATCCGACGGCAGGCCCGCCGCAGCAAGGCCGATGACGATGGCATTGTCGCCGGCAAGCACAAGGTCGATGGCAATGACCTGGAGCAGGGCCGCGAGGCCGGCGGCGGTAAAAATTTCCATCAGCTGGAATTTCCTTGCTTGGTCGCCAATCGTTCGTGCCCGGACGCCCTAACGTGTATGGTTCCCGTGCGTCAAGGCTCCATGGCGATAAAGACGGCAAACTGCCTACCGAGGGCGACATCTCCAGCAGCCGGTGAAAGCTGCCAATCGAACAGCGCCCCGGTCGTCAAGACGCATTGCACCGCAGACGCCCGCTCACAGTGCAGGCCCCAAACGAGGGTTGGAGCACAGAGGACAGGGTTGAAGCCCGCCGCCAGCGCAATAGATTTCGGGGACCGAAGGGTACGATGCCTAAAGTTCCTCACAGGAGAGGCTCGTGACGTCCGACAACACACCCGTCCCTTCCCGGGCACCAATCCTTTCCGGGGCAATCGGGGAGTACCGCGAGTTCGATCCTGCGGCCGCACTCGAAGGGCATTTCCAGTGTGCCTGGTCCAATACATTGCGCCCGGACGCGGCGAGCCTGTCGGCCGTGGTCCCCGACGGCTGCGTCGACATCACCTGGATCGACGGCCATCTGGTCGTGGCGGGCCCCGACGTGGCCGTTGCCCTCTCTATTCTGACACCTGGCTCTACGGTGATCGGCGCCCGCTTCCGACCGGGTGCGGCAAGCCGATGGCTCGGCCTGCCGATGTCGGAAATCGTCGGCGGCCGGGTGGCGCTCAGCCACTTCTGGGGAGCGCTTGCGCGCGAAATCGCCGAAAAAATTGGCGAGGCGTCCTCGACGATAGAGCGGATGCGGGCGATGCAAGCGGCACTCTGCAGGCTTGCGCCGGATGTCGAGCCGCCGCCTGCGGACACGGGATTTGCGTTCAACGCGCTGAAAACCGAATCCGCCGGTCCGGGCATGGCGGTGATCCTCGACCGGCTCGGCGTCAGCCCGCGAACGCTTCGCCGCCGCTGCCAGGAGGCTTTCGGCTATGGCCCGAAGACGCTCGACCGCATCCTCCGCTTCCAGCGGTTCCTGAACCTGGCGCGGCAGTCCACCGAGCCGCGTTTGGCCGGTCTGGCGTTCGAGGCGGGCTATTCCGACCAGGCGCATCTGACGCGCGAGGTGCGGCGCCTGTCGGGCTTCTCGCCGGCGACGGTTCTGCGGCAGCTCGGCGCCTGAGCTGGCCGTTTCGTTCAATACGCCACCGCCAACGCGGCCTAGTCTGCCTTCGTTGAAAGGAGGCAGATATGACGATCTACAAATCCCGCATCATCACCGTGTCCATCGACCGGGACTGGCGCGAAGTCTATGACTTCGCCTTCATCCCTGAGAATTCCAGCGCTGGGCGGCAGGCCTCGGCAGGCGCTTCGAAAGATCGGGCGAGGAATGGACCGCGGAGGACCCCGACGGCCGGGCCATCCGCATCCGCTTCTCCCGGCCGAACGAATACGGCGTCCTCGATCACATCGTCTTTGCCGATGACAAGGAAACCCGCAATGCGGTGCGCGTGGTTCCTCGGGACCGGCGCGGAGGTCATGTTCGTGCTGTTGAGGACGCCGGACATGACGGAGGAGATATTCGCTGCCGACGCCGAGGCCGTGCAGCGCGACCTCAACAGCCTGAAGGCAATGCTCGAGCGCTGAGCATCCAAAAACCGCGAAAGGAGAAGATCATGGCCAAATCCAGCAACGACAAGCGCATCGATTATGTCGAGTTTTCCGTCGGCGACATCGCGCGCTCGCGCGACTTCTATGGAAAGGCGTTCGGCTGGTCCTTCAAGGACTACGGGCCGAGCTATTGCGAGTTCAACGACGGCCGCCTGACCGGCGGCTTCGCTCTGGGTGGCCAGGGCAAGGCGGCAGGCGGACCGCTGGTGATCCTTTATGCCGACAAGCTCGACGAGACCCAGCGCCATGTCGAGGAGGCCGGCGGAAAGATCGTCAAGCCCGCCTATTTCTTCCCGGGCGGCCGCCGCTTCCATTTCTCCGATCCGGACGGCTACGAGCTGGCCGTGTGGTCGGACAAGTGAAGAAGGTGAGGGGCGCCGAGCCGAGTCCGGTGCCTCTCGAATGGTTTGGGGGCGAATGGTTTAGGCGGGCCGCGCTCGGCGCCAGGAGCGGGGATTGAACACTGACCGGGCGAGCCACCAACGATCCGATTGCGCGGCTGGTGTCCCTGCGCTGAACCCCTTGGAGATGCCTGCCGCTGCTGTTGTAACAAATTGATCTCGCATCGTATAAGGCTGGCCTGAGGACCATCGCATACCGCACGGCGCATGACGGAACCGACACGAACGACAATACGGCAAAGGCTGTATGCTTTTTTGATTGCAGGCCTGGGCGGGCTGGCCGCATCGGCAATCTCGTTTTCAATGACGCTCTACGAAGCTGCCCATCCGCCAAAGGTGCCGGTTGTGCAGGCAGGCCAGCAAATCGATGCCGGTCGCTGGTTTGTGACCTTGCGAACGGCACGTGTCGGAACCGTGCCGCCGACAGGCGTTCCCCCATCGCGGCCCGTGCAGCTTGTGATGGTGGACATGGATGTGGTGAACCGTTCCGCCACCCCCAACAACGTGCTCCATCGCGTCGTCACGCTCAGCGCGCCGGCGCAAAAGCTGCCGATGCCAACGGGTTATCTCGATCGTGACAAGTATTTGGCGGGATATTTCAATCCCAACATGCCGGAACGCCTGACCATGGCCTGGGAGTGGCCGGCCGGTGTGCCCGTGCCCGACAAGGTGACGATCACCGTCACCGGCCAGATCTACAAGCTGCGCGACAATGTCTACGGCGCAAGCGGGTGGTTCGACCGTGATCCGGTTGCGACGGTCGACCTGCCGGTGGAGAAGGCGCCATGATGCGCATGCTGCGTTCGGCGCTGGCGCTGCTGTTGGCTGCCGCCGTGCTCTACGGCATGCAGCACACGCGCCCGCTGTACAGCGACATTACATCGCCGATAGTCGCTTCGGGCGGGATGAACAAGCGTGTGGAGGCCCGCGCCTTCGCGCTTTCGCTGGACAGCGCCAGGGTGGCGCGTGTTCTCAACGTCGAGACCTTCGGCAAGTCAAAGACCTACACGAGTTCCGGCGTATGGGTTGTGGTCGAAGGCGAGGCCGAGGCGAAATTCGAGACCCTGGGACTCACATCGGGCGAGTGGCTGAGCCGCAGCGGCATCCGTTATGTCCTGACCGACCGCTTGTGGGCGACGATCGAAATGATGCCGGGCGATGTCTACCAGCCCGGGCTGCCACGCCGGGTCCTTCTGGTGTTCGAAGTGCCGGAGGATGCCGTCGCCGACGGCACCGTCGTGGTCGCACCCACAAAATTGCTGCCGCTCGACGACGAGATCCGCATCGCCACGAACATTTCGGGCAAAGACATCGAGCCGGCGATCACCATCCGCCGCAACGAAGAAAGGCCGCCATGGACAGTTCTCCCGCAAAGGTGACGTCAACGCGCCGAGGCTGCTGGCTGAGCATGATGGCGCTGGTGGTCGCACTGCCTGCCGCGCTGGCCGTGCAGACGTGGGGAAGCATCAAGGACTGGCGCTCCCAACATCTGCGCCAGCCGCTATCTGCGAGCCTGGGGCAGCCGGTCGATTATGCCGGCGCCAGCTGGACCGTGACACGCTTCACCAGACTGGCAGGCAGCGCGGGCAGCGCCGTCGTGCTTGCCGAATTCGAAGCTCTCGCTGCTGACCCGAAAGCGCTCGGCTCGGTACCTTGCGAGGTGCGGCTTTCCGATGGCAGCAGTCGCGAATGGCGGCCAACCCTGTTTGCCGATCCGGTGGTCAGGAAACAGTATCCGGAGCACGAGCAACGGTCCCTGTGCGGCGGCATGGCATTCGCCGCGACGGAGCCCGGCAAACCGGCACGGATGGCTGCCAGTTTTTCGATCCCACCTGCGGCGAGCGGCCTCAGGCTGTCGATCGCCCTCTACTCGGGGCTGCCGAGTTATCTCAGCGTCAGCGAGCCGCGGACCTGACGCCATTCGCTTCGCCAGCCATGGCGACCGCGGTCTCGAGCACGGCTGCAAGCAGCGCGACCCGGACCGGATCGAGCAGGATTCCTCCGTCGAGGTCGCTAGGGCTGCCGATGAACAGGCTGATGGCATCGGCGAAGATCTGCCAGGTCCCGAGATCGTGCGCTCCGATCAGCCTGGTCAGGCCATACCATGTCCAGGCGCCGGCCCACGAGATGGCCTGATAGGCGATGACGAAGGCGACAAGCGTGGCCAGGCCGGCACTGAGCGTCAGTTTGACGCAAGTCCAGACCGGCGAATAGCGGCTGCGGTAACCGCCAACGAAGTGAGACGCGAAATCCTTCAGCCACTTCTGCCAGGAGCTCGCTCGGGATGGCGCAGGACCGGGAGCGGCCGGCGCGGAAAGCTCATAGCCGTTGATGATCGCCGCCATCACCAGCCAGACAATCGGCAGCAACGCGAAAAAGAATAGATTCTGAAGCTGCTCGCCGAAGGGAAGCGGCCGGAATTCAACGGGAACGAACTGGCCGGCTGCGACCGCCTGACTTACCGGCGCAAGCAAATCGAGGCTGAGCTGTTGCAGCGCGGCGCCTGCGCCAAGCCAGCGGATCAACTGGTCCTTCCATACGCCGAGCGCGTAGAGGCCGATGAAGACCCAGGTTGCGTCCGTCGCTACGATCAGCAGCCGCCAGTAGGGATGAGACGCCCGCGCATCCAGTCGCTTGGCGGCAAAACGCACCAGCCAGCAGATGACGATCGACAGTGCCACGCCGCTTGACTGAAGAATGGCGAAGATGTCGACGCTCTTGCCGAAATCGGCCTGGGCGAGCGCCATGCGCGAATATTCGCGAACCGTATCGCCAAGAAAACCCCAGGCGGCGTAATAGGCGAAGAACGGCAGGATCGCAGCGGCGGTAATCGCCAGGACCGGCTCGCGCTTTGTTTCGTCCACTGCCTTTTTGGCTTTTTGCCTCAGTGCCGCCACCGCCGGCATATGCGGCCGGAGCACCACGAACATCATGACCAGCACCGTAAGCTTGGCGAGGACCACCAGCGACAGCATGACCATTCCGCCTAGCGGGAATTGGAGGCCGATCGTCACGGCGCCCTGAAGCAGCAGACCACGAGCGATCATACCCAGGCAGCCGACAAGCAATAGCTGCGGCCAGCACTGGACAAGCAATCTCGCGGTTAAAGCAAGCGGCCGATATATGTCCTCAATTGCCGTGGTCATCGCGTCGGTTTCGTAGTCCGATCCTGGATTTTGTTTCACCAAACGGTCCGCCTTCAGACCGTTGCGATCAAATTCAAACCACCTGGGGTTGAATACGATCGGAGGTATCGCAAGTTCACCTCATCCGCCTTGCAGGCGATTGCAGCTGCGGTTCAATCATGGCATTTGGCGTCCGTCAAATCCGTTCATGGCGCAGCCATGCTCGGCCAAGTTGTTTCCGGGCGATCGGGGATCCCGTCATCGTCCAAATCAATTCATCAATTCGCCAAAACCCTTTGGAATCACGTGGAAATCGAACCTGGCTCTTAACTGCGTTGAGTTATTGCCATGCCCCGTGCGCAGTCAATAGCTTGTGCTTTTCGAAGATCGCCAGTTTCTGCGGATAAGTGATCCGCACCTTGGCGTTGCACCCGTCGCATCTGAAGTGGGCGATGGTTTTCAGCGCAGAGCCCTTCCTTACCGCCGGATGCGAGCAATCCGGACAAGCGAATGTGAGGGCAACATCAGACAGGTCTTCGGCCAAACCCATTTCCATCTCCTTCGCAAGCGCTGTGGCTACGCTGTGGCGAGACTCAAAAGGCAATTACGATGCCAATCCGGCTGTGCCAAAGCGGGACTGGAAAGATTCGTCAGGGAAAGCCGCCAAGCTAGCGCGCCTGTTCTGCGCCCTTTGAACGACGAAGCGACCTGACCTCCTCCAGCAGTTCGCGCTCACTGGTCGTAATGTTTCGGAAGATTGCGACAATCATCACCGCCAAGGCTTCGGCATCCCGGCTCAAAGGGTCGATGTGTTCATCTGCGCAAACCTGATCGTACACGCGTTCACAAATAGCCAGATCGTGAGGGCTGAGGCGGGTGCGATTGAAACGCCGGTGCGGCATTGCGAACCTTCGAGGCTCGCTGCCCGTGCAAAAGAAGCGGGCCTTTGCACAAACGCGAACGGTCGAGTGGTTGTTCCCGGCTGCAAGCTTCTGTTGCACCGACCACCGGCAGGATCCGCATCTCGCCTCCACGCAATTACGCCAACGTGCGTCGTGGGATGGCGTATAAATCCGTCTGTGGTCGTCATTTGACGACTGTTCAAAGCGGTATCCGTTGAGCATTCTCAGCGCCAAGCGCGGGGGCGGAGATGTTTTTCAAACAGAATCCACAGAATTCAATGGATCATCTAACAGACGATCCCATTATCCGCTGCGATATCGCAGATCGGGTATTAAAGGCCGCCGAGAGCGATGGAAATCTGCCGATTGCGTGGCGCGTGTACAGATCGCCGCAAGTTGCAGAAAAAACCCGTCAAACCCGCGCGTCTCCTGGTCCAATGCATGTTGCCCAAAAGCATGCCCTCGGGGCCGGACACGAGGGTGCGCAGCCGAGCGGCCGGCGCCGCTTGGGGGGCGTGGGGTAAGAACGCTCGACGGCGCCGGCCAGGCGGATTGGGGGTCCGCCGCCGTTGGATAGTATCGATTTTGGCAAATCAAGTAATTCCGTTATCGCGGAATGTCACGAGCCGGTCGACAACGCTCAGTCCTTTGCATCGTCATCGTCTTGCACAGGGCCATCGTTTTCATCTGCCGGGCTTTCAAACCCGGCCAACTGCCGGTCGGCCACTTCTTTGGCGAGGCCCACCAGGGCGTCGACCTCTTGCATCTGGTCCACATGACCGCCATTGGCGACATGTTTGCGGATCCTCTTCAGTTGGTCGGAGGTTCGTCGCAACGTTTGCGCGATTGACAGCTTCTTGGCCACGCCTGCATCTCCTGCATCCCAACCAACCATCCAGACGAGCAAGCGTTCCGGCGGGAAGGCTTTTGCGGCAAAAAAGTCGATACTCCATCGACCGGCTCGATACAGCCCTCGCAACTGCGACAGGCCGTCGTGGCATAAGGTGCGCCGCAATGGGTCAACATGTCTGGCACCGCAATTGCATGGGCATTGATGGGGGGCGAGTGGGGGCCCCGCCGCTTCGCAAATGGAGCGGCGGGGCTTTTTTGCGTTCTTCATTGGCAAGTGCACAATGATGCAGCAACTCACCAAAGATGATGCCTCTGGTGTGCTTGTTGGTTCTAATCCTGGAAGTCCGCGCCTTCCATTGAGCAAGTTCGAGTGGCCCGGCAGCTCTACTGGGGGACTGTCAGCAGGCCGCCGGGCCAAGACCAGCGGGCTTAAGAGGAGGCGCTGTGCTGGCTGAGCAAAATCTGCGCTCAAGACAACGCAATAGCATCATTCGAACGAACACTTCCGTCCATCCAGATCTCGTTGTTTTTGATGCCGGCTTCGACGCAGGGCAGGTGAGGGGCGGGCGCCGCTGACCTCTTAGTCGTCTGCGACGCCAAGGCCCGCTTTTCTTAGCGAGCCGAGGAACAACTCGACATCTTGCGGACGGGCCAACCGCGCCGAAACCACCTGGCGCATGTTCTTCACCAAATCAGGTTGATTTTGGTTCAGCCATGCGACCTCGCGATCAGCCGCGATTTTGTAGCCTCCCTCACCGAAAACGGCAGCGGCAAGCAAATGATAGATCGGATTCGACGGAAATGGCGATTTGTTGATCCACATAGCTGCCTGAGGATAATCCCCGCTGAAATACGAGCAAAGGGCCAGATCCACGTCATAGTAGCCTGGCCCCGGGTTCTTCTGACGCGCCTCCGCGATCAACTGGCATCCGTCATGCCAATTTCCAGAAACCGCCAGGCGCTCTCCATATTCGCCCATAAACTCGGTGTCGTTCGGGTTGATGGTCAAAGTCTGCTTGCCCACTTTCAATGCGGCATCGATCTCCTTGTGGAAATAGAGCGCAACCATTTCCGCCTGGCGTCCCCGGATGTTGACAGGATCAAGCCCCACAGATCGCCTTGCCGCCGCCAAGGCGCGATCGAGCGCAGCGGCGGACTCAGCGGGGTCGGCTGAAAACTCGAATCGGTAGTCATCTATGTAGATCAGCGAGAGAAGACCCCAAGCGGTGGCGTAGGTCGGAAAGCGGTCCACCGCCGTCTCAAGGCACGCGCGTACCGATGACCGGCTTTCTGCATCGACACCGACCCGATATGCGTAAAAAGAAAGCGTGCAAGAGTAGGCGGCCCAATCGTCGGGCGGATTGACGACGTGGAGATTGGCGTCTGCCTGGAAGATGACGCCATATGCCTGGGCCAGGCTCGATGACACATTACGCGCGATGTCCGTCTGGACCTCCACAAGCTGCGCCACTTTCAGCCCGCCATCATAGCTTTCTGCCCACAGAACCGAGTTGTCCGCCCGGTTGAGCAGCCGGACCCGAAGCCGGAAGGCATCGGTCGACAGGTTCACGCTTCCGGCCAGGACAAATCGTGCCGGCGAGATCGATGGATCCTCCCCCTTTGCGGCCGACTCCACGACCACGATATCCTTGAACTTGGAAAGCTGGCTGACGACTTCCTGCCTCAATCCACTGGCGATGGCCTTGGAGGCTTCCGTTCCTGAAAGGTCGTCAAACGTCTCGACCAGCAGTCGCGGGATCTCAGGCGAAGTCGGGCGAACGTCGCTCCTCGCCAATCCCAATGCCAGAACAGCCAATGCCGCGACGATTGCCGCAAGAGCCACCGTCAGCCATGATGCCTTCATCCATCGAGCAGGGGGCGGGACTTTCTCTGCCCGATTGAGCGGCAAGGCCGGCTCAATGGTCTCGAGGGGCGATCGCACCGAGAACGTTGGAACGTAACCGCCTTTCGCGATCGTGATGAGAATAGGATCGTCCTGTCCGGCAGTCAGGTAGTAACGCTCGAGCCCGCGCCGGAGGTGGCCAGCCTCGATGCGGACGATCGGATCCGTCTGCGGGTCGAAAGACATATCGCGTCCGAACACTTCGACTGCGATCGAATAGGCCTTGATACGATCACCGCGACCCGCCAGCGTCTCCTCCACCACATGGCTGAGGAAGCGGCGCTCGCGACCGGTTGCATCGAAGTCCGCGCTGTTGAGGATCCGGGCAAGCTGGGCACGACAATCCTCTGGGGCGAGCCTATGCTCCCTCCCTACGGCTGGTTCCGCCCGGATCACGTTGGTTCCCTCACCTGACGTTCTGGGGGTGACCACTCCCAGTTATATTTCATTTTTCGGCGGTTACCCTCGCTGCGCAATTTATATCCGCGAGCCTGTTCTTGCAATACTCCCAGTAGTCTGAACGGATAACGCTGGGACGACGGCGACGGTTCGCGCAATGCGCCGGCGGATGACAACGGATCAAAGAGTTAGGCGGCCTCGCCGGCAGCGCAGTTTGAATTTGCGATTTTACAGGCTTGGTGCCGACCAAGCTCGCTATGGATGTTGAGAAATTACCCTGTCGCCCACGTAACTTACATTCCACAGCCGCCTCCATGCGATAGGTTACGGTGGTCCAGGGAAAACACGAATCTGCGCCATGAGGATGGACGACGAACCAGCTGATAAAAAAAGAGCGGTCTCGGCGGCGGTGCGTCGGTTTCCGCAATTTGAATTGGCGATCCATCGGCTGATGGGCCGAAGTGAGGGTTTTCAGGATATGTGCGAGGAACTTGCTGAAGCGGAGCTTGCACTCTCGAGGATCGACATGGTCCCGCCGGCATTCCGCGAGTCCAGACGAGCCGAATGGCAGGGACTGGTGGATCGGTTGGTTGGGGAAGTCGGAGCGGTGCTGCACGCGGATGCCGGCAGGAAACCGCATTTCACGCCTTGGCCGCCACGCCAGAACTAAGCGGGGGCCGGCTTGGAATTTCTGTCTGGCAATCGAGCTCTACAAACTATAGCAGCCGTGCTTCCGGCCCGGCTTGTCGTCACGGTAAGCCCTAGCGGACCCGACGGGCTCGATTGCGCACGGGACTGCTGTTCCCGAAGTAGGCCCGGCACTGTCCATCCGTGACAGCAATAAATGAACCGCTGTCGACATGAAAGACGATCGGCAACCGATATCCATTAGCTGAGCGGCGCGAATAGATATATATTGTCACTGCGGGTGCAAGACGATCGCATCGGACATGAAGTAAAAGACGGAATTTGAGGGACTTCGATATGGGAATCATCCGAGCTCTCGTGTTGGCTTCGGCTGGAACAGCGGCAGCGCTGGTTGCAGTGCCGGCGATCGCTGCGGATGCTGCGACGCAACTTCCTGAAGCCGCGCCCATGCCTGCTGAAGCCGCGCCGGCCTGGACCTTCACCGCAGAACCCTATTTCTGGATGGCAGGAATGAAGGGCAGGGTCGGCGTCAGGGGCCTGCCGCCGGTCGATATCGACGTCGATTTCGGCCAGATCTTTGACCACATCGATTGGTCTCCCCCGCCGGTCATGCTTGCCGGTGAGGCGCGCAATGGCCGCTACGCTCTGTTCACCGACTTCATCTACCTGGGCCTCGAGGCCGACGGCACGTCGCCCGGCCCGTTGGCTCTTTTTTCGGCCGAAGCGAACATGAACACGGTGGTGTGGACCTTCGGCGGCTCCTATCGGGTCTTCGACAATGGCACCGCGACCTTGGACGTTCTAGCCGGCGGACGGCTTTGGCACCTCTATGCGGATCTGACCGTTACTGGCCCTCTCGCCGTAAGAGAGGCCAGCGGCAGCCAGACTTGGGTCGACCCCATTATTGGCGTGGCCGGCGATGTCGCTCTTGGTAACGGATTCGGACTCCATGGCGAGGCGGATGTCGGTGGCTTCGGCCTTGGCGCCGACCTCGATTGGCAAGTGCAGGGCACGCTTCAATACCGGTACAGTGATTCGGTCACGCTGGAAGCGGGCTATCGCTACCTTGCCGTGGACTACGACGACGACGGATTTGTGTTTGACATAGCAATGCAGGGACCAATCATCGGCGCCAGGTTCCGGTTCTGATTGGCTCTGCGCCTGAGACGACTTCGAAACGGGAGAAGAGTTTGGGAAACTGTTTCGTGAGCCTGTCCCAAGTCAGGCGTATCAGCAACGTCTTGTTGGCGTCGGCGTTGGTTGGCCTGCTGTCGGGGTGCGCGTCCCGTCCGACGAATGTGCTGCTGCCCGTGGCCGATACCTCGCCTTCCTCCAGCAAGGTGGAGATGCTGGTCGCAACGACACGCAGTCGTTCCTCCAATCCGGCACAAATGTATACGGGCGAGCGCGGACTGGCCCCCTCGTTCGCGGAAATCACGGTTTCGATCCCTCCGCCTTCGGTCCGCAAGGTTGGAGAGGTCGCATGGCCCAAGAAGCTGCCGTCAAACCCGGCGACCGATTTTGCCGTCGTGCAGGCCCAGGAATTGACGCTCGAGACAGCGAAGGGGTGGCTTAGCGCCTCTGTCAGGAAGAGCCCGGATCACAGCGTCCTCGTCTTCATTCACGGATTCAACAATCGCTTTGAAGACGCGGTCTACCGTTTTGCGCAGATCGCGAAGGACACCGACACGCAGAGCGTCCCGATCCTGGTCACATGGCCCTCCCGAGGCAGTGCGCTGGCTTATGGCTACGATCGTGAAAGCACCAACTACACGCGAAATGCGCTTGAACTGCTGTTCCAATATCTTGCACGCGATCCCCAGATAAAGGAAGTTTCGATCCTCGCCCATTCGATGGGCAACTGGCTTGCGTTGGAAGGCTTGCGCCAGATGGCCATCCGCAATGGCGGCCTTCCGGCGAAGTTCAAGAACGTCATGCTGGCCGCGCCAGACGTCGACGTCGATGTTTTTCGCACTCAGATTGCCGACATGGGCAAACAGCACCCGCAGTTCACCCTCTTTGTCTCGCAGGACGATCGCGCGCTCAAAGTTTCGCGACGGGTCTGGGGCGACATCCCCCGGCTCGGATCGATTGATCCGGAACAAGCTCCATACAAGGAAGATCTCGCCAGCAACAACATAACCGTCATCGATCTGACGAAAGTCAAATCCGGCGATCCTTTGCATCACGGCAAGTTCGCCTCGTCACCGCAGGTCGTTCAACTGATTGGGGCGCGTATGGCCGGCGGCCAGACGTTGACCGACAACAGGATAGGCCTGGGCGATACCATCATTCACGCAACGACCGGTGTGGCGGCAGCGGCGGGCAGCGCGGCAGGGTTGGTGATTGCGGCACCTGTTGCAGCGGTCGATCAAAACAGCAGGGAAAATTTGGGCAATCACATCGGCGCCTTGACGGGTTCCCAGGCCAACCAGAAATCGAGTGCTGGCAAGGAATGCGTTGGCTCCGCCACAAAAGGTTGCAAGAAGTAGGCCCTCGGTTGGCCTGCGCGGAGTAATTTCGAGGTTGGCGCACGACTCCTCAAACGCTCGGCTGCGGCTTTGTTGTTGCCCTGTTACGTGCTTGCCCACGTAAATTACATTCCGCCCCGGATTTTTGGGCCTACCATCCATGCAGAGCGAAAGAAGTAGTCGTCGAGGTATCACACTCGAAGGGCTCTGATGCGAGTTGCTGTCGTCCTGGACCGAACCATGGATGCGACGGCAGGGGGCGCAGGAAAGCGTATGATATTGCTCAGGGAGCCTCTGCTACATTTTGCTGTCATCGGTGCGATCCTGTTTGGCGGCTATTCCTGGCTGAACGACAGGCAAACCGAAGCGACAGCCGCCGAGCCGATCCGGATCGGTGAAGGCGACGTGCGCTGGCTCAAGCAGACTTGGTCGAGCCAATGGCTGCGTGAGCCAACCGCCGATGAGCTCAAGGGTCTCGTCGACGATCTGCTGAATGAGAAAGTGATGGCGCGCGAAGCGCAGGAGATAGGCCTCGACAAGGACGACACCATCATCCGCCGCCGCCTGGCGCAAAAGCTGAAATTCCTTGTTGAGGACACCGCCCAGCTTGCCGAGCCGACCGAAGCGGAACTGCGGCAGTTCCATGCGGCCAACCCTGCACCCTTCGAGACGCCCGGAAAACTCTCGTTCAGGCAGGTCTACTTCAACCCGGAGCATCGCAAGGATGCCGCGGCGGACGCGACCGCCGCGCTGGGTGCGCTGTCAGCGAATACAGAGGACGGTTCGACCGCGGGCGACCGGCTGCTGTTCGGCGACAGCTTCGCCGATACCGACGAGTTGGCACTGTCCGGAATGTTCGGTGCCGATTTTGCGCGCGCGGTGTTTGCACTCGAAGCCGGCGGATGGCAGGGGCCGACGAAATCCGGCTATGGCTTTCATCTGGTGCTCGTCACGCAGCGTACAGCGACCACCCTGAAGCCCTTCGAGACGGTCAGGGATGCGGTCCTTTCTGAGTGGCGCTCTGCGAAGCAGACCGAGGTCAGCCGCGATTATCTGATCGCGCTGCGCAACAAGTTTGGCGTCGAGCTGGACGACACCACGAAAGCGGTATTGGGGCCCGAGCCCGCACCGAAAGTGGCCACGCAATGAACCCGCTGACCAAATGGTCTGCACTCGTCCGAGGTGCCCGCGCCGCGACGGGGTGCGTTCGGCTGGTCGTGCTGACAGCGGCCATCGCCATGCTGTTCTCGCAGGTTGCCTCGGCGCACGAGGTGCGCCCAGCCTACCTCAGCGTTCAGGAAGAGGCGCCGAACGAGTTCAGCGTGCTGTTCAAGACACCGATGCAGGGTGACGCGCGTCTGGCGCTGTCGGCAGCATTCTCGGGCAAGGTCGAGAACCTCACGCCGGTCGTCTCGCGCCCGACCGGCGACGCAATGGTGCAGACCTGGCAGATGCGCGCGGTCGAGCCGTTGGAAGGCCAGGTGGTATCGATTGACGGCCTGCAAAACACGATGACCGATGCGCTCGTGCGCGTTGAGTTCGCCAGCGGCGACGTGTGGATCGAGCGGCTGACGCCCGGCGCCCCGGAAGCGACGGTTCCTGCAACTCCAAGCCGCTGGTTTACGGCCGCCACTTATTTCAAACTTGGCGTCGAGCACATTCTGTCAGGCTTCGATCATCTGCTTTTCGTGCTTGCCCTGCTCATCATCACCGAGGGCTCGTGGCGGCTCGTCAAGACGGTCACCGCCTTTACCGTTGCGCACAGCATCACGCTGGCGCTGGCGACGCTCGGCTTTGTTAGCGTACCCTCGCCGCCGGTCGAGGCGGTGATTGCGTTGTCGATCGCGTTCGTCGCAGTCGAGATCGTCCACGTACGGCAGGGGCGCAGAAGTTTAGCCGCTCGAGCACCCTGGCTGGTAGCATTTGCTTTCGGGCTTCTCCATGGCTTCGGTTTTGCCGGCGCCCTTAGCGAGATTGGACTGCCGGCGGGACAGATTCCCGTTGCGCTACTGTTCTTCAACCTCGGAGTGGAAGTCGGACAGCTTCTTTTTGTCGGAGCCGTACTTGCGCTTGTCACACTGATCCAGGTCCGCAGGCGATCGCTGCCGGCCTGGCTGGATCTCGTGCCGCCATACGCTATCGGCACGATTGCAATGTTCTGGGTGATCGAACGTGTGGCGACCTTTTGAGATTGTCGGGAAGGGCGGCATATGAACACCTCGCGCAGGGATCGGCGAACCGGGCTGACAAGCGCAGCACTGGCATCGCTGATGTGCATGATTGCCGCGGCGTTCCTACTGACCGCGACGCCGGTGCATGCTTGTGTGCTCTGTATGCCCTATCCCAAGGTGACGAATGCCGACCAGGTCGTCGCGAGCGGCACGGCGGTCTTCGCGCGCGAGAATCCGGCAAGACCTTTCTCCTACGTGGTGCTGGAAACATTCAAGGGACGCTACGACGGCAGCGCCATCCCTCTGTTCCTCGATTCGACGACGGCCCGCGCCCTCCAGCTGTATCCGGCTCTCCAGGTTATTCTTGTCCAGAACGGCCCCGGCGGGGCGTGGAGGGCGCTTGGCATGGCGGGGCGCGAGTATCAAAATGTAATGCGCCAGGTGGCGCAATGGAACAAGAGCTCGAAGACGCTGGCCGAACGCGCGGTGTTCTTCGCTACTTACCTCCGGCACGAAGATCGCAGGCTCGCCGAACTGGCCTTCCTCGAGGTCGCGCGCGCGCCTTACGCAACGCTGCGCGATCTCAAGACAAGAGTTGCGCGCGACGACATCTTTCGAATCGTCAACGATTTGTTTCATGTCGAATGGCATGGGCTCTACATCCTCATGCTCGGCATGTCGGACCGCCCGGACGACATCGCCTTCGTTCGCGGAAAACTAAAGACCGCGGCAAAGTATGGGCTGACGATCAACCTCGGTGCCTACGCCACTGCGCTCATCGAGATGACCGGCGCGGACGGGGTGACGCAGCTCGCGGAAGAATACTTCGTCGAGCCGGTCCGAAGTCATGCAGAGCTGGTCGAAATCGTGAAAGCACTGTCGGTACAGGGGACGGGCGGGGCAGTCGAACTGCGGTCAGCGATCATCGAAGCTTACGGTCGCCTGCTCGCGCATCACCCCGAGCTTGCCGGGAATGTCGCAAATGACCTGTCCGATTGGAAAGTGGTTCGTTTCGTGCCCAGGCTGCGTGAAATTCTGAATGCGGGCGTTGGTCTGGACGACGCATCGCATTTCGCGATCGCTATGTACCTTTCAAGGGCTGATGAAGGCGGGAGTTCCAAGGCCGTGTTCACGCGGTCCGGTGGTCTCCGATGAGCAGTTTTCCTCGGAATAATTGGCTTCGGCATGCACCAAACAGTTGGAGGAGGACTATGATGAGAACGCTCGGACTTTTGCAGTTTGTTTCAGTCGCCGCTCTTGTAGCTGCGAGCCTGACAGGCGCGCTGCCCGCTGCAGCGCAGGATTCCGTGCTGGATTCCGGTTCCTTGGACAAGCAAACCGCCGACCAGCTCTATCCGGCCAAGCGGGCCTATTCTCCCTGGGCCGGACGAAACTTCCCGACGAGGCCGCTGTTCGGCGACACGCACACCCACACATCTTTCTCCTTCGATGCCGGCGCCTTTGGTGCGCGCCTTGGACCGCGCGATGCCTATCGCTTCGGCAAGGGTGAGGAGATCATGGCCTCCTCGGGACAGCTCACCAAGCTGTCTCGACCGCTCGATTTCCTGGTCGTCACCGACCATTCCGACAATATGGGGTTCTTCAACGACCTGTTGGCCGGCAAGCCTGATATCTTGGCGGACCCCAAGGGACGACGGTGGTACGACATGATCCAGTCCGGCCAGGGCGCCGCTGCCGCGATCGAGCTCATCACTGCCTTCGGGGCAGGGCAACTCACCGGGCCGCTGCTTTATTCGCCCGACTCCGCCCCCTATCGCTCGGCATGGCAGGAGACCATTGACGCGGCGGAGGAGGCGAACGATCCGGGCCGCTTCACTGCTGTGATCGGCTACGAATGGACCTCCAACACGGGCGGCAACAACCTGCATCGCAACGTCATCTTCCGCGACAATGGCGATCTCGCCCGCCAGACCGTGCCCTTCACCGTGCTCGCACCGGGCAGCGACAATCCCCGCGATCTGTGGAAGTGGATGGCGGCCTATGAGGAGAAAACCGGCGGCGACGTGCTCGCCATCGCCCATAATGGCAACCTTTCCAATGGCCGCATGTTCCCGATGATCGAGCCGGGCGTCGACAAGCCGATAGACCGCGAATATGCCGAGACGCGTGCCAAGTGGGAGCGTCTCTACGAGGCTTCACAGATCAAGGGCGACGGCGAAACGCACCCCTTCCTGTCGCCAAATGACGAATTCGCCAACTTCGAGCGCTGGGACAAGGGCAATCTCGACCTGACCGTCGTAAAGACGCCCGATATGCTGGAGTTCGAATATGCGCGCTCGGCGCTGAAGAATGGGCTCAAGCTGGAGCAGGAGCTCGGGGTGAACCCCTACAAGTTCGGCATGGTCGGCTCGACCGACGCGCACACCGGGCTGGCTGCCGTCGAGGAGGACAATTTCTTTGGCAAGACATCCAGCAGCGAGCCGGGGCCGGCCCGCGCCACGCACCCGTTCGTCAAGACCGAGAAGGCGACCATTATGGGCTGGGAGCAGACCGCTTCCGGCTACGCGGCGGTCTGGGCGACCGAGAACACCCGCGAGGCGATCTTCGACGCGATGGCACGCCGGGAGACTTATGCCACGACCGGATCGCGGATGCTGGTGCGGCTCTTCGGCGGCTTCGATTTCGTTGAAGCCGACGCCAATACCCGCAGCCCTGCTCTCATCGGCTATACGAAGGGCGTACCGATGGGCGGCGATCTCACTGCCGCGCCGGAAGGCAAGGCGCCGACCTTCCTGGTTGCAGCGCTGAAGGATCCGATCGGCGCCAACCTCGATCGCTACCAGATCGTCAAGGGGTGGCTGGATGCTGCCGGAAAGGTGCAGGAGAAGGTCTACAACGTTGCGTGGTCGGGCGATCGCAGGCCGGGCGCTGACGGCAAGGTGCCTTCGGTCGGGAACACTGTCGATGTCGCCAATGCCACCTGGACCAACACGATAGGTGCGCCGGAACTGATCGCCGTCTGGGTTGATCCCGAGTTCGATCCGGCCCAGCGGGCGTTCTATTACGGCCGCGTGCTGGAAATCCCGACGCCGCGCTGGACGGCCTACGACGCCAAATATTTCGGCGTAAAAATGCCGCCGGAAGCGACGATGGAGATGCAGGAGCGCGCGTACACCTCGCCGATCTGGTACAATCCGGCCGGCTAAAGGAAACGCCCGATTTTGCTTGGCTGGTGTTGGGGCAGGCGGATCGTGCGCCGCCTGCCAAGACAAGAAGGCTCAAACACGGCTTTGGTTCAAATGATGGCTTGGCTTCGAGAGCAGCTTTCGCGCCAGGCGACCTCGTTAATCTTGCGGACATTGTCATCTGTGACCGACGCTGTGATCTCCGCGAAGGCTGACGTCATCCCGCGTCCCGTCGAACATCTTGTCTGGGCCCTGGAGCTCTCGCCGCCAGTTGTCGCGACGGCTCTCGCCCTGAATTCCTTGCTGATAGAGCGGACATTTCGGCGTGCAGAGCGCACACATTTGCCGGGATCCAACTCCACCGCGTGCCGGGCGATGGCCAGGGCACGACCGACCGCCGACGACGAGGCGGAGGCAGCCGGAAAGCGTGAATCGGACTTCGTCGATGGTGATTTGAGCCAGCAGGGGGCCCAGGCAGTCGCATAGTTAGGAAATCGCCCGACCATCCAAGGCAAACGCGTGCTCCAGCGCTGGCCTTGGGAACGAGCGCCACCGGTATGCCGTCCGCGATCCGGTGGACTTGGGCACGACAGTCTTTCCGCGCAGGGGATTGAACTTCCTTACTGCGGAGGCATCCGCCCGGATCACCGTACCCCCGCGTGTTGAGGTTTTCGACCGCCCGCGCCTCGTTTTTTCGTCAATTACGGGTTGCTCCACGTAATTTACATACTGCGGCTGGCACGGCACGAATGCCGAGCCTAGGTTGCTTTGAATAACGTGGCGCAATGCCAGCGAGTATCGGCCAAAAGGCAAGAAAAGCATTTTCAGCGCAGCGCGTCGGTTCCCGATCCGTCGGTTGATGGACCGGACGCTTCTGTTCCCGAAAAAATGAGAAGACCGGCCGCCCCGCGGCCTGAACCGCTGTGAAGGATGAAAAGCCATGAAACACTACCTGAAATTGGCCGGCTCTACTGCGACCGCTGCACGCACGACGAGACTGCTTTGCGCCACCGCCGCGGCGGTACTGATCGACATGAGCACCGCTTCCGCCGAAGCGCCGAAGATGAAGATGACGACGCCGATACCGGATTCCATCGTCACGCCGGAAAGTGTGGACACCAGGATTGGCAAACTGAATTTTTTCGATGGCTTCCCGGATGACGCCACTTCGGAGAAGATCTACGACAATCTCGATTTCATGCGCGGCGTCGATGCTTTTCTCAACGCCATGCCTGGTGCATCCGTCGAAGCTATGCGGGTTGGATTTGCCAGCCAGGGAGCCGACAACAACCAGACCATCCTGGTGTTCGAAAACCTGGCGGACTCGCATTCGCTGTTCCTGACGGCCAACACCGAAAGCATCTACAATCTCATGTGGCTGGACACCAAGGCTGGCCCGCTGGTCATCGAGACACCGCCCAATATCCTGGGCATGATCGACAACCACTGGTTCCAATATGTCGGCGATGTCGGCAATGCCGGACCGGACAAGGGCAAGGGCGGAAAATACCTGCTTTTGCCGCCGGGTTACCAAGGCGAGATACCCGAAGGGTATTTCGTGTTTAAGACGTCAACCTACGGAAACCTGTTCTTCTGGCGCGGCTTCCTCGAGAACGGCAGCACCGCCACTGCTGTCGAAAACACCAGGAAATTCGCCAAGGTGTATCCTCTTTCGGAAGCTGACAACCCGCCGCCGATGAAGATCATCAATTCTTCCGGCAAGGAGTTCAACACCATCCATGCCAATGATTTTCATTTCTACGAGGAAGTGAACGGCATCGTCCAGTACGAGCCGGAGGAGTCCTATCACCCGGAAGTGTTGGGACAACTCGCCGCCATCGGCATCGTAAAAGGCAAACCCTTCGCGCCGGACGAGCGGATGAAAAAGATCCTCACCGAAGCCGTAGCCGTCGGCAACGCGACGGCGCGCACCATCACCTTCAAGACCCGCATGAAGGATGCCTACTACTATCCGGACAGTGCCTGGTTCACCGGCTTTGTCGGCGGCAGCTACGAGTTTCTTCTGCAGCCCGGCGTGCGCTATCTGGATGCGCGTGTCCTGTTCCACTACTATGCGACGGGCATCACGCCGGCCATGGCGATAAAGCGCGTCGGTATCGGTTCGCAGTACGCAGGCGCCACCACCGACAAGGACGGCAAGCCGTTCGATGGCGGCAAGACCTATAAGGTGCATCTGCCGCCAAACATTCCGGCAAAGAATTTCTGGTCGTTCGTCTTGTATGACAATCAGACGCGTTCGATGCTGCAGACGGACCAGCAATTCCCTAGCATCGGCAGCGACAAGAAAGACATCGTGATCAACGCGGACTCCTCGGTCGATGTCTGGTTCGGCCCGACGGCGCCGGAAGGCCATGAGGCCAACTGGGTCCAGACAGTTCCCGGCAAGGGCTGGAACGTTCTTCTTCGCCTCTATGGTCCGCTGCAGCCGTGGTTCGACAAGACCTGGAAGCCGGGCGAGATCGAACTCCTCCCCTGACAAGTGGGTACGGTTGGCCATGGGGCGCGGATCCCATGGTCCCGCTGGCGCTCTTCTCATTCAACGTCGGCGTCGAACTTGGCCAGCTGATGTTTATTGCCGTCGTGCTGGTCGCCATCCATCTAGTCCAGCGCGTTTATGAATTGCCGCGGCAGGCGGTTGTCGCCTCAGCCTATGTCATCGGGACGACCGCAGCGTTCTGGAGCATTGAGCGCCTTGATTCAATGTTCATGGAGCGGGCGTGGGGCGACCCCAAGGGTACAATGAAATCCGAGCAGCGATCCGACCCACACGAAGGCTCTGACCCGTGGTGAATGCTCGCATCGATGCCTTTCTCAGAGAGGTCAGGCCGAGTTCGGATGACGTGGACAGGACCGCGCAGCTCTATGGCCTGTCCCTCACCGCCTCCAAGGGGGCCTTGCTCTTTTTCAGGGTTTGGGTTGCCTGATGAGCAGCCGCCGCAGTCTCCCCGCCACCCTCGACGTGAACGGTGGGAACCGCCATCTTGATACCGTTTTCCGCGAATGCCGCCTTGATCATCATGTATGCGCGCCGCTTGATGCCGAATTGGGTCCCGGGCCTCGTCGTCAACTTTATCCTCAGAACGATCGCGTATTCCCCAAAACTGTCGATGCCCTGCATCTTGAGCGGCTCAATCGTGTCGGCCGCAAATTCCGGGTCTGCCGCCAGCTCCTGGCCGATCTTCTTGATGAGCTTGCGCGCCAGGTCCACGTCGGAATCATAGGTAATGTTGATCATCATCTTGTTGATCACCCAATCCCTGCTCATGTTCTGGACCGCCCCGAGCTCACCGAATGGGACGGTATAGACGGGGCCGCGATGATGCCGCAGACGCACCGAACGCAGGCTGAAGGATTCGACCGTGCCTTTATAGCTGCCGCTCTGGATGTATTCACCGACCCGGAAGGCGTCGTCCATCATGTAGAACACGCCGCTCAGCACGTCCTTGACCAGGGTCTGCGAGCCGAAGCCGATGGCAATGCCGAAGATGCCGGCGCCGGCAATCAGCGGGAGTATCTTCACGCCGAGCCCGGCGAGGATCGTTAGCACGGTGACCGCGGCTATGAACAAGGCAAGGGGACGCTCGTCAACGTCCCCGGGGCGGCGCATCTCCTACCCTTGGAGCAGCCGGAGGAAGCCGCGTCTCGAATAGTCGATTTCCTCCGAAAACTTGACGGCTAGTGCCATCTACCCTATGCCGTCGTCCAGTTGCCGGGTGCGTGGCGAGGGTCGCCTGCGCGCTGGCGCTACGGCAGCTTTTGGCGCTTCCTGCCGGTTCTGATCGACGAGGCCGACGACGGCCTTCCACCCTGCGACGCTCAAGACGGCGTTGGAATTGCACCTATCTTCTGCCCGCAGATCGGCGGACCACGGTGCTCCGCCCCACCCAAGAAATACACCCGCGCCCGGTGCTCAACTAGGCGTCGGGTGAAACAGAATTGCCAATTCTGTTTCAAACGCCAACCTCGCGTTCCGGACCCATGAAAGGCAAATGACTGGTCAGAGCGGGGTCACTGCGTGAGGCACTTGCGGCCCATTGCCATTGCCTTGTAAGTCCCCTTCAGATCGACGACAAAGGCCCCCTTGGTTTCCGGAAACACGGTCATTTTATATCTCTTCGCCACGGCGCGCTTGAATTTCGGATCGTCTGTCAAGATGTAGCCGCCAGAATATCCGCCCTTGAGTTCGCCGCTCGTGCTAGTGGCGACACCCTTAAAGAGTTGGCCGTCGATAGAGACGAAGATATCTGACGTCTTCCCGTTCTGAAGGCCGATGTCCTCCTTGGTGAACACGCCAAGATACCCGACCTCCTGATTTGCGGTAACGCCCATTTGCACCGCACTTGGCCCATCTTGGCGCACGATCAAGCAATCTCCGCGGGTTTGATTGGCATAGACCGTCCAGCCCTCGATGTCGTTCCCTTGTCGGACAAGCACATCGCTGGCCTTGGGAAGGGGGTTTTGATCTTGTGCGTAGGCTGCCATCGCAGACGAAAGTGCTACTGACGTTGCCGCGATGAGTGTCATGAATTTTCGCATTGATGTTCCCCTTGTGTGCAGGATTGTTTCTGGCTATGGGCGCCCAATTTCGATTGCTCAGAGGCTGCTG
The DNA here is from genome assembly GCF_055811435.1 of Mesorhizobium sp. WSM4837. Classification (NCBI taxonomy): domain Bacteria; kingdom Pseudomonadati; phylum Pseudomonadota; class Alphaproteobacteria; order Hyphomicrobiales; family Phyllobacteriaceae; genus Mesorhizobium; species Mesorhizobium sp. WSM4837. Next base: position 44,322 of record NZ_JBVVQE010000009.1, on the reverse strand, counting down.
TTCTCTTGCGGGACGAGGCGATATTACGCGCTGTGAGTGACCCTGGCCGATCGGCTCACGTCAGGCAACGTAAATAACTGTAATCTACGGGCTAATGCTGGCCAGCGCACTGCGGACCGTTCAGTCCTCGACGCCATCGACGACGGCATGGGACTGTCACGCGATAGCCATTGTCCTTTGGTCGGCTTTGGCACGGCCCGAATTCCGTTCTCTCGGAATGCGTTGTGAACCGCCTTCAGTGCCGCCCGGCAGATCGCGAATTGCTTGCCCGGTTTCGCCGTGAACTTTGCCCGAATGATAAGGGTGCCGTCCTCGAGATCGGCAATACCTTTGCTCTTGAAGGGCTCCGATAGATCGGGGGCAAGCTGCGAGACGCCGTTCCAAAGGGGACGATCTTGGTTTTGGAAACACAATCAGGTCCCGCCGAATTGTCCTGTCTGCCAGCCGCGCTCTAGCTTCGTCTTCGTTCGCCGCGTCGAGGCGACAATCCCACGTCCTGAAATCTGAGCCACGTACACGGTCAACATCGATGCCTTTCTCAGAGAGGTCAGGCCGAGTTCGGATGACGTGGACAGGACCGCGCAGCTCTATGGCCTGTCCCTCACCGCCTCCAAGGGGGCCTTGCTCTTTTTCAGGGTTTGGGTTGCCTGATGAGCAGCCGCCGCAGTCTCCCCGCCACCCTCGACGTGAACGGTGGGAACCGCGATCTTGATACCGTTTTCCGCGAATGCCGCCTTGATCATCATGAGTGCGCGCCGCTTGATGCCGAATTGGGTCCCGGGCTTCGTCATCAACTTCATCCTCAGAACGATCGCATAGTCCCCGAAACTGTCGATGCCCTGCATCTTGAGCGGTTCGATCGTGTCGGTCGCAAATTCAGGATCGGCTGCCAGTTCCTGGCCGATCTTCTTGATGAGCTTGCGCGCCAGATCCACGTCGGAATCGTAGGTAACGTTGATCATCATCTTGTCGAGCACCCAATCCCTGCTCATGTTCTGGACCGCCCCGAGCTCACCGAATGGGACGGTGTAGACGGGGCCGCGATGATGCCGCAGACGCACCGAACGCAGGCTGAAGGATTCGACCGTGCCTTTGTAGCTGCCGCTCTGGATGTATTCACCGACCCGGAAGGCGTCGTCCATCATGTAGAAGACGCCGCTCAGCACATCTTTGACCAGGGTCTGCGAGCCGAAGCCGATGGCGACGCCGAAAATTCCGGCACCCGCAATCAGCGGCGCAATCTGCACGCCGAGCCCAGCGAGGACGGTCAGAATGGTGACGGCGACTATGAACACGGCAAGGGCGTTGCGAAAAATCGGCAACAGCGTGCGAAGCCGTCCGCTGCGAGCCAGTTCATCGGCGCTGTTCCCATCCGTCGGCGCGAGGTTCATCCGATATTCGATCAATGCCTTCGACAGTTGCCAAAGCATGTCGGCGATGAGCAAAATGATGATGCCGTTGAGCAGCCCGGCTATCAGGAAGCCGCCGGTCTCGCTGCCGGCGAAAGTTGCGGCCCTGAGCCGCCAGATATGGGCGAGCCATGCGACCGCCGCGGCAATGACCGCCGCCCTGGCGCCCCTGACAATGAGCACGTTGAATACGACGCCCATCGCGCCGCTGCGCTTCGACCTGCCGGCGAAGGCCTGTGCCGCGGCGCCGACCCCGCGCAAGGCTGTCGGCAGCACCAGGGCGAAAATCCCAAGCCACAGGACGCCGAGCAGGCCGGCGACCCAAGCCCCCCATAGCACGATCAGGAACAAGGTGAGAAACGATTGCTTGACCAGAGAACCTCGCACGTCGGGCCGGTGCCAGACGACGTCGATTGCGGTTGCCAGAATGCCAAGCCCGAACAGGAAGGCGGCGAGCTCTGCAGCCTCGGGAGAGAAGCCCAGGCCAGGCATGAGGCTGGCAATCGCCCAGCCGAACAACAGGAACCCGGCCACAAGGCTGACTCGCCACCGCCAGAAACGGGTCGAAGCTTCGCTTTCGAAAAGCGGAGTCGGCCTGTCCGAGGGAGCGCTCGTCGCACCGCCGAACGCAAACAGCAATCGGGCTGCCGCGCGAACGATACGGAACGCTATGAACGCAAGAAGCAGGGTCAGAATGATCCTGCGGAGCAGGGGTGGCCATCCGAGTGCCAAGAACGAACCGGCGCTGGCGAGCGCAAAAGTCAGCAGGGCGACAGTCTCGAAGAGGATCGCTTGTCCGGCGTCTTCCTGAGCAACCGCGCTCCTCGTCCTGGCGAGCGCTCGTCGCACCGCCCACTCGGCTCCGAAACCGACCGCGATCAAGACCGCCAGGATGCCCATGACCAGCCCTGGCCTGCCGGAGTTCACGTCACGCGAGACAATTTTGGCGGCGCGCGACAGTTCTTCCGGCAGGCGCGGGATCGCGGCGCCGAGCGCACCGATACGGGCACGAATACCCGCCTCCAAGCTCAAGATGTCCTCGGAAATGGACAGGCCGGGCTCGTACGTGGCCGCTGGAATCTTTCCCTCGAGCCACGCCTTTAGTTGCGGATCGGACAAAAGCTCGAGGAACTGCTTTGCCTTTTCGGGCGGAAGGTCTGGGGAGGGCTGTTGAGCTAGCGAAGTTCCCTGCAAGAGCGCTAGCAAGAGCACGACGATAACTGGCAAGAACCCGAGCCGTAGCTTGTAATTCATGAGTGCCTCGAGTTTTGAATGCCGCAGCTGCACATATTGGCTCCTCGCCCTTTTATGGGCAACTGTTCTGGCTGCATGCTACGTCTCCGGGCAGAGTGGCTGCAAGCTAAGGGCGAAGTCAAAATCCATCGGACTCCTTGTGCCACAAAAACCGGACAACGAGTCCCAGAATCGGACCTTGCTGCGACATCGAGGAAACCGTCGTCGTTGCTGTAGTCGACGCCCAATGCCCGGTACCCGATGACCGATGAGACGCGATCGCTGAAACGATAGCCGATCGCCACGGCGACATCCAGTCGATGTCGGCTTCGCCGGCGCCGACGAGCCCCACCGGCCAGAATAGACTTCGGGCCTGACCGAATAGTTTCAGCGACGACCGGCCGTGGCATCCACCCAGGCTGCGCCGTCGCTTCACTGAAGGAGACGTCGGTGTCGACCGTCCACACCCTACTGTCGCGGAATGCCTCATTTGCGGATCGCAAATTCGGCATTTGGCAGGCGTCGCTTGCCGCCGAATATCACTGCTCCCTGCCAGGAGTTTTGCCGTTTGCTGCCATAGCGCCATCCCTTATGCGCTAGAATGCGCATAGTCTTTTTGATGGTGCCAGTATCGGTATGTAAGTTACGCAGTCGGACTGTTGCTTGGTGAAGCTGTATCCGCCGATGGCCGAGGATTGACACGCTTGTGGCAGCGGTCCTCAAAGAACCCGCAATGTCTTCCCGATCCGACCCAAGGCCATTGCGCGGTATATCGGCGCCGGGAATTGGATCTCCCTACTGCCATTTGTCCCATCGAGCTAGCCGTATCCTGGATAGCCCGCTTTCGATGCAACCGAGCGGATTCTGCCAGTAGGTTACCGTTAATTACCTTCCGCCCCGAGCGGCAATAGGCAAACCTCACGAAGGACGATTTTGTCGAAGGCATGGTTGAAGCGTCCTGCCACGAGTTTCGTCTCGTCGACAGAACGCGGAGCATGTTTTTCTCGCCAAGGAACCGAAAACCCGGCTCATTTTGGAAAAGCGGTACAATCAAGGAGGACGTCAGATGAGTGATAGGCAAGCGAATCCAGACCGACAACCGAACCGGCGCGACATTTTGCTGACCGGAGGATCTGTGCTCGCCATTTCAGCTGTCGCATCCGGAATAGCCACGAGCGCGAAAGCTCAAGCAGCCGGTGCAAAACCCAACATCCTCGTCATTTTCGGCGATGACGTCGGTTATTGGAACCTCAGCGCCTACAACCGGGGCATGATGGGCTATCGCACGCCGAACATCGATCGTATCGCCAGCGAGGGGGCGATCTTTACCGACCACTACGCCCAGCAGTCCTGCACAGCCGGGCGCGCCGCATTCATCACGGGCCAATCCTGCTTCCGCACCGGCCTGCTGAAGGTAGGCCTGCCGGGTGCCAAGGAAGGGCTGTCGGAGAAGGACCCGACACTTGCGGAACTGCTCAAGCCGCAGGGCTATGTGACCGGCCAGTTCGGCAAGAACCATCTCGGCGACCGCAACGAGCATCTGCCCACCGTTCACGGCTTCGATGAGTTTTTCGGCAATCTCTATCACCTCAATGCCGAGGACGAGCCGGAGCATCCCGACTACCCGAAGAACCCCGAGTTCAAGGCCAAGTTCGGTCCACGCGGCGTGATGAAATGCAAGGCCAGTGCAACCGACGATCCTACCGAGGATCCGCGTTTCGGGCGGGTGGGCAAACAGGAGATCGAGGACACCGGTCCGCTGACGAAGAAGCGCATGGAAACCGTAGACGAAGAGTTCCTCGGCAGCGCGCTCAACTTCATCGACCGCTCGAACGCCGACGGGAAGCCGTTCTTCTGCTGGTTCAATTCGACCCGGACCCACATCTACACGTTTCTCAAGCAGGCCTCGAAGGGCAAGACCGGCTTGGGCATCTATGCGGACGCCATGGTGGAGATGGACGGCATGGTCGGCCAGCTTCTGGGCAAGCTCGATGACCTCGGCATCGCCGACAACACCATCGTCCTTTGGACGACCGACAACGGCGCGGAGGTTTTCTCGTGGCCGGACGGCGGCACCACGCCCTTCAAAGGCGAGAAGAACACAAACTGGGAAGGTGGCTACCGCGTGCCGTGCATGATGCGCTGGCCCGGCGTCATCAAGCCCGGAACCGAAATCAATCACATAACGTCACATGAAGACTTCGTGCCGACGCTCGTCGCCGCCGCAGGCGAACCGGACGTGACGGCTAAGCTGTTGAGCGGATACGAAGCCGCTGGCAAGAGCTTCAAGGTGCATCTGGATGGCTACAATCAACGCGATGTGCTGGCTGGCGAAGGCGAAGGCAAGCGCCACGAATACTTCTACTGGACCGATGACGGCAATCTCGCCGGCTTGCGTTACGAACGCTGGAAGATGGTCTTCCTCGAGCAGCGCGAGGAGGGGCTTGCCGTGTGGGAGAATCCGCTGATTCCGCTGCGGTTCCCGAAGCTCTTCGACATCAAGGGTGACCCGTTCGAACGGGCGCAGACGGACGCTGGGGAATATGACAGATGGCGTGTCGAGCACGCCTTCGCGCTCGTGCCGGCGCAGGCTTATGTCGCCAAACACCTGCAGACCTATGTCGAGTTCCCGCCGCGGCAGAGGCCCGGCAGCTTCGCGCTCGACCAGGTCCTGGCGAAACTGCAGGAGGGTGGCAGAAACTGAGTCTTCGCTCTGAACAGGCCGCGCTCGCACTATCGGCAGGCGCGGCCCCCAAGCTAACTCGGAAGCAGATCAATGGCAGTCGCGAACAACAATTCCTCGACCGAGACCATTGCTCAGCGGGCAAAGAACGAACTGCGCGAGTACGCGCTCCTGTCCTTGTATCTATTCGTCTGCTTTGGTGCGCTCATTCTCTACAAGGCAGCGATCCTTGGCGAGGAGGGCATCGGCTATCTGCCATCAGGTCTGGCGGCCATCAAGGCACTGATCCTGGCGAAGTTCATAATGCTCGGACAGATGATCCGCTTGGGAGACCGGCGTGGAGGAGGCAGAATCGCCTACGTTATAGCCTACAAGGCCTTGCTCTATCTGATCCTGCTTCTCGTTCTCTCGGTCCTCGAGGAAGTCGTCGTCGGTTTGATTCATGGGCGATCGGTCGCCGCCTCGCTCGCTGAGTTCGGAGGCGCCAAGCTGCCTCAGACGCTGGCGACAAGCCTGATCATGCTGCTGATATTGATCCCCTATTTGGCGTCCAGGGAACTGAATGTCGCCCTCGGCGAAGGCAGGCTCTGGACGCTGCTGTTCGAACACCGTCCCGCTCAAATTTCAGAAAGCAAAGGTGTCAAGCCATGACCGTTCTCGCTCGCGCCGCCAGGCGCTATTTGCTGCCCCTTTTTCTGTTGATGGCGATTGCGCCTTCCGCGCAAGGCGCGGAAGTACTCGCGTCATGGAACGAAGGCGAGGCGAAGCAATCCATCGTGCGGTTCGTCGAAAGCGTGACCAAGGAAGGGTCGGCGGATTTCGTGCCCGTCCCCGAACGCATCGCGGTGTTCGACAATGACGGAACGCTGTGGGGCGAACAGCCCATGTATTTTCAGCTTCTGTTCGCGCTCGACCGGGTCAAGGCGCTCGCTCCCCAACATCCCGAATGGAACACGCAGGAGCCCTTTGCCTCGCTGTTGAAGGGCGATGTGAAAGCGGCGCTAGCTGGCGGAGAACACGCGATCCTGGAGATCGTGATGGCCGCGCATTCCGGTATGACGACCGACGAGTTCGAACAGATCGTCCGCGACTGGTTTGCGAGCGCAAAGCATCCGAAGACAGGCAAACCCTACACGGAGATGATCTACCAGCCGATGTTGGAGCTGCTGGACTATTTGCGCGCCAACGGTTTCAAGACATTCGTAGCCTCGGGCGGCGGCATCGAGTTCGTGCGAGTATTCAGCGAGCAGGTTTATGGCATTCCGCCCGAGCAGGTAATCGGCAGCAGCGGCAAAATGAAATTCGAGTTGAAAGGGGACCAGATTGTTCTCAACAAGCTGCCGGAAGTTGATTTCATTGACGACAAGGCGGGCAAGCCGGTGGCCATCCAAAAGCATATTGGGCGGCGGCCGATCGCGGCCTTCGGCAATTCCGACGGCGATCTGCAGATGCTGCAATGGACCTGCGCCGGACCAGCCCCGCGCTTCTGCCTGTATGTCCATCATACAGACGCGGAGCGCGAATGGGCCTACGACCGCGAGTCGCACATCGGCCGCCTCGACAAGGGCCTCGACGCTGCAGCCGATTCTGGTTGGACGGTTGTCGATATGAAGAAGGATTGGAACCGGGTGTTCGCCTTCAAGAAGTAAGGATTCGGAGCAAGACGATGCGTCAAGTTGTGGAACGCCGGGCTCAATCTACACAGGTCGAAGAGCCATTCCTGAACATGGTCTGGATTCCCGGCGGTACATTCCTCATGGGATCGGACAAGCACTATCCCGAAGAAGCCCCGGCGCATAGCGTGACAGTGGGCGGCTTCTGGATGGACGTCTGCACCGTCACCAACCGCGAGTTCGCTCGCTTCGTCGACGCAACTGGTTACGTCACCTCGGCCGAACGTCCCGTAAATCCCGACGATTATCCCGGAGCGAAGCCGGACATGCTGGCGCCATCGTCCGTGGTGTTCAGCAAGGCCAAACAGCGTGTCGATCTTCGCGATCACTACAATTGGTGGGTCTATGTCCGCGGCGCCAATTGGCGCCATCCGCGCGGCCCGGCGAGTTCGATCAAGCGGCTGGCCGACCATCCGGTCGTGCATGTGAACTTTGAGGATGCCGAAGCCTACGCATCGTGGGCGGGCAAGCAATTGCCCACCGAGGCCGAGTGGGAATTCGCGGCGCGTGGCGGGCTCGACGCGGCCGAATTTGTCTGGGGCGATGAAATGGCGCCCGATGGCCGACACATGGCCAATACCTGGCAAGGCGAGTTCCCATGGCAGAATCTCTGCGAGGACGGCTACGAGGGGACGTCACCCGTCGCCTCCTTTGCCGCCAACGGCTACGGCCTCTACGACATGGCTGGCAATGTCTGGCAGTGGACCACGGACTGGTACCAGGAACACGGCAAGATCGACAACCCGTGCTGCACGGTTGACAACCCCCGCGGTGCCAAACGGGACGACAGCCTCGATCCACGGCAGCCGCAGATCAGAATCCCGCGCAAGGTGATGAAAGGCGGATCGCATCTTTGCGCGCCCAACTATTGCCGGCGCTACCGCCCGGCCGCGCGGATGGCGCAGCCGATCGACACGTCGACGTGCCATGTGGGGTTCCGCTGCATTGCACGCAGAACGTGACAAACACTGCCAAAAAGGCCCGGCACGAGACCGATCTCGGCCCGGCTACCGAGGCGATTGTAAAACATATCGATCGCTTCAATCCCGGCGACATCTGGGAAGTGGTGCCCGATTGAGGAAAACCGCGTTCCATCTGCCAACGCTAATATCAATGTATCGAAAACCGGATTATTTTCGAGTCGACCGGTAAAACGCTGTGCTGTGGCAGAAGAGGTCTCCAATGCGATCTGACATGAAGCGCCTTGTTCTTTATTTTTCTGGCAGCGCCATGCTCACATTCCCTGTTCGCGCTGCAGATGTCATTTCTGCCGCGGCGGGCTAGCGAGTTAACTGATGTCTTCTATGGAGGCGGCTGGATCGTTTCGACCCGCGCGCTGGGGCTTGGCGGCGAAGCTGTTTACAACCCTCGTCCTGCTCGGCGCTATCGCGGTGCTGGTGACCGGGGTGCTCGGTTACTTCCGCGCACAGAATGCTCTCGAAAAGGCAGTCTTCGACCAGCTCACGGCCGCCCGCCAGACCAAGACGCGCCAGGTTGAAACCTACTTCCGTACGATACAGGCCGATCTGCGCCTGCTCGCCACCTCCAAGATGGTGGTCGATGCGACGCGCGAGTTCCGGATTGCAGTCGACCAACTCGACCGGGCGGGCGTGCCGCCCGAACTGCAGAAGAAGGTCGGCGACTGGTACGCCGCGAACGTCATCCCCCAGATGACGCGTATCCTGGGCAGGGAACCAGCCCTGTCGGACTACCTGCCGGTCGGTGGCGCCCCCTACCATCTGCAGTATCACTACATTGTGGAAAATCCAAACCCGGCGGAGCGGCGCAAGCTTCTGGACGATGCCGGCGACGGGAGCGACTACAGCGGGCTGCACGCCGTTTATCATCCATTGATGCGCGCCGCGGCTAAGACCGTCGGCTTTTTCGATTTCATGATCGCCGATCCCAAATCCGGTCGCCTGATCTACACCGTCCAGAAGGAGGCCGACTTCACCACGTCGCTCCAGTTCGGTCCGTACCGCCGCTCCAACGCCGCCGCCGTCGTCGCCCGCTGCGCGGAGAGCGCCGACCGATCGGCCGTCTGTCTCGAGGATTTCGCTCCTTATGCGCCCTCTGGCGGCGCGCCGATTGCCTTCATGGGGGCTCCTGTCATTGACCGGGGCGTCGTCATCGGCGTGCTGGTGGCGCAATTGTCGAACGAGGAGATCGACGACGTCGTCACCGGCGGTCGCCGCTGGCGGCAGGAAGGATTCGGCGAAACGGGTGAGGCCTATCTCGTAGGGCCCGATCATCTGGTGCGCTCCGGCCCGCGGGCGTTCTACGAGAACCGGAAGGGCTATTTCGCCGAACTAAAGTCCGTCGGCGCCGGCGACGAGGAGCTCGACGCCATTCAGCGTTACGGGACGCCGGTGCTGCATCAGCGCATCGACACCAAGGCCACTCAGGCGGCACTGGCCGGTGTCGAGGGTACCGGCGAGATCATCGGATACCGTGGTGTCCCGACGCTCGCTTCGTGGGGGCCGCTGGCGATTCCCGGCGTCAAGTGGGCCCTCGTCGCCAAGATCGACAGCGCCGAGGCTTTTGCACCGATCGCCCGGCTGCGCCGGGATCTACTGATCGTCGGCGGCCTGGCGCTGCTGGCGGTGGCCGCCACCGCCGCCTGGCTGTCGCGCGCGTTGCTCGGACCGCTGCGCGAGCTCACGGCCGGGGTAAAACGCTTCGCTGCCGGCGACTATCGCGCGAGCGTGCCAGTGCGCACGCGCGACGAGATTGGCCAGCTGTGCGCAGCTTTCAACGGAATGGTCGAGGAACTGCGTGAAAAGAATGTCGTCATCGAGAACAAAAACCGCGAGAATGAGGAGCTGCTGCTGAACGTCCTGCCGGCGCCGATCGCCAACCGGCTGCGGGGCGGCGAGGAGAGGATCGCCGACGGCTTCGCGGAGGTCACGGTGGCCTTCGCCGATCTTGTCGGTTTCACCGCTCTCACATCGGAGATGCCGCCGCAGGAGGTCGTGACGTTTCTCAACGGGCTGTTCACGCGCTTCGATGCCGCGGCCAACGATCTCGGCATCGAGAAGATCAAGACTGTGGGCGATGCCTATATGGCGGTGTGCGGCCTGCCCGCGCCGGTCGCCAACCACGCCGAGCGCATGGTGCGCATGGCCATCCGCATGGTCCACATTACCCGCGAGCACGCCATGGAGCACAACGTCCCGATGAAGCTCAGGGTTGGCGTCAACAGCGGGCCGGTGGTGGCCGGCGTCATCGGCAAGAGCAAGTACATCTACGACCTGTGGGGTGACACGGTGAATCTCGCGAGCCGCATGGAATCAGGTAGCATTCCCGACGCGGTTCAGGTGACGCGGGCCGTCTACGAGCGGCTTAAGGACCAGTTCGTTTTCGAGCCGCGCGGCGCTATAGAAGTCAAGGGCAAAGGGAAAGTAGAGGCGTGGCTCTTGAGGTTGTAGAGTCGCCTCGATCGAAGTGGAGGACATGGTCACCGGCCGCCGCTTCACTTGGCACGGCAAAATTCAGCACATCCATCTCGATCCGTTTTACAAGCCCTATGCGGTGTGGCGACTTATCCCGCCGGGAGCACACGGGCGGTCTCGACCAGACGCTTGAGGCGGCTTCGAACCAGCCTTCTCGACGCTCCGAGTATTCTGCGGGACATCTTTTATCGGCGCAATATGTCGAGCATTGGATCCAGAGTAGGCACCGGCGAGATGCAGTTTTCCGCTCACCGCCAATTGTGCGGTCGCCCGCATTTGGCTGCTCGCGTTCGACGTAAATTACATAGAGTCGCTGGTGCAGCAGGGTCTATTGGCGCATCGTTTCAGCCTGCGGACAGGCGTCCTCGTTGGTGCCGGCCTTTCGGCGCAAAGGCTGCCCGGACAGAGACCGACAGGGAGGATCGAGCATGACGGGCAATGACTTGTTGAAGATCGGCGCTGCGGCGCTGGCGCTGCTGCTTGCCGGGTTTGGTTCGGCGCATCCTGTCCTTGCACAAGAACAGGTCGCGGCGGCTGACGCATCCGGCGATGCGGCGGCCTCGCCGGAGCCGTTGAGCGCCGACGAGATGGAGGTCCTGGTTGCGCGGATTGCGCTCTATCCGGACGAGCTGATCGCGGTGATCACTGCGGCTGCGCTTTATCCGCTGCAGATCGTCGAGGCGGCGCGCTTCCTCGACCGCTACGAGAAGGACAAGAGCCTGAAACCCAAGGACAGCTGGGACGGCTCCGTGGTGTCGCTGCTCAATTATCCCGGCATCGTCAAGATGATGAGCGACGACCTCGAATGGACGCAGACGCTCGGCGACGCCATCGCCTACCAGCAGAAGGACGTGCTGGTTGCCATCCAGCAGCTGCGCGACGAGGCGGTCGCCAAGGGCGTCATCAAGACCGACGACAAGATCCAGGTGGTCAAGGAGAACGACAATTTCGTCATCAAGTCGGCGAGCCCCGAAGTGATCTACGTCCCGCAATATCCGCCGCAGATGTTTTATGAGCCGGATTACGTGTGGGAACCGATCCGCTATTATCCCGATCCTTACCCCTATTATGTGTATCCGGGCGCGACCTTCTTCGCCGGGGCGGTGACGGGCGCCATCTGGGCCGCCGCCGTCGACTGGGACGACTGGGGGGTATGGGGTGGAGGCTGGAACGGCAACGACATCGATATCGACTGCAACAACTGTTTCAACAACCGCGACTTCAACGGCAATATCAACATCAACGACGTCGACTGGAAGAATGTCGATCGCAGCAAGATCAAGATCGACCGCGATCAGTTGAACAAGTTCGACCAGAACAACATCAAGAACAGGATCGAGAAGAATGGCGACAACGCCATCCGCGACCGCGCCCGCGACATCAAGAAGAACGACAGCCTCGCCAACAGGGCGCCGGGCAAGACGGCGGGAACGAGAGACGTGCGCAAGAGCACGCTCGACGGGCTGAAGGCCAAGCCCGCCAACGTGACCCGCCCCGCCAAGCCCGCCAACATCCAGAAACCTGCGGCCAGGCCTACCGCCAACCGCCCGGCGGCGAAGCCGGCCAAGGTGAACCGTCCGGCTGGCAAGCCAAAACCTGCGGCAAGGGTCGACAACCGGCCGAAGAAACCGTCGGGGCTTGGCAACGTCGATCGCGGCAAGGCGACCAAGGTCAGCTCCAACCGTGGCCACAAGTCGATGGGCGGCGGCCAGCGCGGCGGTGGCGGCCACAAGCAGATCAAGCGCGGCGGCGGCGGACGCGGGCGTTAACGGAACGGAGGACAGGATTATGACACAGATGTTCAGCACCACCCGTCACACGGGAGTTTTGCATACGATCCTTCTCCGCTCTGTCTGCGCGGTGGCGCTTGCAGTGGGCATCGCCGTCTCGCAGCCAGCCGCTGCACAGGATGCGCCGGATGCGCCGGAGATCACCGCCTTTGCGGCCGCCGCCGAGCCGCCTGTCTTCGATACGCCCGAGGCAGCGGTCGAAGCATTCAAGCAGGCGCTCAACGACGCCGGCAAGGGTGCGGTTGCGGCCCTACTCGGCCTCGATGCGGAAAAGCTGAAGGCCGACGAGAACGCGGACGAGACGCTGGCGGCGATCAAGGAGGGTGTGGCCAAGCAGCTTGTCCTCGATGGCGAGGGCGACCGCCGCACGCTGCAGATCGGCGACAAGCTGTGGCCGCTGCCTTTTCCGATCGTCAAGGGCGAGGATGGCAAGTGGGCTTTCGACACCTATGCCGGGCTCGAAGAGATCGTGAACCGGTATGTCGGCGAGAACGAGCTCACCGCGATCGAGACGATGCGCGCTTATGTCGATGCGCAGGAGGACTATGCGGCTCAGGACCGCGACGCGGACGGCGTGGAGGAGTTCGCGCAGAAGCTTATCAGTACTGAAGGCATGACCGACGGGCTCTACTGGCCGACCGACGACATCAACGGTGAGAGTCCGGCCGGCGGCAATATCGATCAGGCCGAACTTCAGGACGCGGCCAAGGGCGAAGGCTATTTCGGCTACAAATACAAGATCCTGACCGGCCAGGGCGATCAGATCGCCGGCGGCGCCTACGACTACGTCATCAACGGCAACATGATCGCCGGCTTCGGCCTTATCGCCTGGCCGGCCAAATATGGCGAGACAGGCGCAAAAACCTTCGCCGTCAACCAGCACGGCGTCGTCTACGAGGCCGATCTCGGGCCAACCACCGAGCAGATCGTCAAATACATCGACCGCTTCAATCCGGACGATACGTGGCAAGTCGTGGGCGACTGAGAGAAATGGATCAAAAGCCGGGTTATTTTCGAGTCGATCGGCACCAGGTCCTGCTGGTTTCTGACGCTTATCGTCAGCGTGATCACTTTGGTACCGGCCTGACCACAGTGCTTCAGGGCATAGTACACTTGGTCATCTTCGCAGTGTTCTTGTTTTTCGCTGCCGTGCCGTGAGGCCTCACCGCCTTCAACGCCCGGGATGGTCGTGAACGGCATACGTCCAGGCGCTGGCCTTCGCCAGCCGCGCCCCTTCACCGCCGTCGCAAAAATTCCAGCTTCAGCCGGTTGATCTGCTCCGCGGTCCGTCCCCGAACGTCAGTCACTTCGATCCAGGCATCGATGTAATGCTCCGGCGCATAGACATGCCCGTACCCCATCGGGGCCGTTGTGGCCATCGCCATGTCGACGGTGAGCTGGAGAAGCGTCACGACCGGATACCATTTGAGCTCGGGAGACACGTCGGAACCGCGCGGTCCCGCCAACCATTCCGGCTGTCGGTACAGGGACCGGTAGTCGAAGAACGTCACCGGGTCGCTCGCATATTGAAGATAGACGATCCGCATCGGTCCCCAATGTGCGTCCGGGATCGCCAGGCCGTTCTCCTGGCTCGTGAACCGCACTACGACCCGTCCCTGAAGCGTGGCAGCCAGGCCGGCGATCCTCGCTCGCGGTCGTCGGTGACGGAACGCCAGATCCTGCTCGGAAATGGCGGGCCGCTCCAAAGTGCCCCCTGATACGGGTCGCCGATCACTTCGAACAACTCGGCGGATTGCTCGGAGCTCAAGGCGCCAAGGCTCAGCCCATGCAAATAGAGCCTGGGGCGCCTTTCCTTGGGAAGCGTGGTCCAATACGCGTAGACTTCCGCAAACAGGGCGCGAGCTCCCTCGGCGCCATAGCCGGGCTCGACCAGGAGAGACAGCCAGCTTGTGAGATACGAATACTGCATGGCGACGCTCGCGACGTCGCCGCCGTGGAGATATTCGACGGTGTCCATTGCAGCAGGGTCTATCCAACCGGTGCCTGTCGGCATCACCACGATCAGCACCGAGCGATCGAATCCGCCGACGCGCTTGAGCTCCTCGAGGGCAAGCTTTGCGCGCTCCTCGGCTGTCTCCGCAGACCGCAATCCGACATAGACGCGGATCGGCTCACGCGCATCCATCCCCAGGAACGAGCCTAGATCCTTGCTCGTCGGTCCAGTCGCGATGAACTCCCGTCCCGCCCTTCCTAGTTCGTCCCACTCGATCAGCGAGGTATCGCTTCCGGTCTTGCTGGGGTCGGCCGGCTGTTGGGTCTCGGGCTCGATCAGTTCATCGAATGCCTGGAACGACGAATCCGCGGCATGGAGCGCAAACCTGAAGAAAACGCCGTTGGCCACCGTCCAGAATAACCCAGCCGCAGCGGCAATGCCGATCACGTATGACACGCGTTTCGGCATGATCCGGCCAAGCATTCGCGAGATGAACAGGAACGTGACCTGAAACAATCGCGCCAAGAGGATCAAGAGCACGAAGGTCAGCAACGCGATCAGACCGACCTTCAGGGGGTGCGCAGTGTCTACCGGCTCGAGCCTCATGAGCTGCCGGATCGAATTTTGCCATTCCGAAGCCTGCCAGAGAAACGCCACGGCAACCAGGATGCAGGTGGCCGCAGCGACGAGTTTGATGGCCCGCAAGATGCGGCCGGTGGGCTTGGGCAACTCCAGGTAGTCGGCCAGCCAGCGCCCGAACACGCCAAGCCCATATCCGGCCGCGAAAGAACATCCCGATAGAATGCCTTGCGTCACAAACGTGCGTGGAAGCAGCGTAGGGGTGAGCGAGGCCGCCAAGAAGAGTGTTCCGATCAGCAGGCCAGCGGCTGAGAAGGAACGCCAGAACCTGAAGATCCAGAACAGCCTCATTGGAGCGGCCACGTGCGATCGCTGGAGTGCTTCGAGGCAGCTTGCCGTGCAAGATGCGTCGGCGCAACCCGCAACTGCGCGGAACCACGGCGACGCCACGAACTCGATACCAATCTGGAGCAGTCTTTGTTCTGGAGCAGTCTTTCCAAACTTTAGGGGTGCGGTCGCTCGCCGTTCACCGCGCGTGTCAAAGGAGACTGAGCAGCGCGGCACGATGGCCGAGCTTCATCGTTTGTGGAGGTTAGAAACGGAGTTTGGAACAGAAAGGCCACAACTCACAAAGCGCAATGATAACAAACGCTTACTGTATATCTGGCGATTCCGCGATGTGCGATGCTTGCCAGCGATGTGCGCGGAGGTGCGCTTGGATTACGCTACGGCCCCTTCCGGCCATCCTCTGTTAGGAGTGTTGCGCAGAACGACAATTGGATGGAAACAGGTGGACAAACGGCCATGGCGGCATCACCTGACGACGCTGCTGCTGCTGCGCGCGGGCTATGCCTGCGTGCCCTACAAGCTCGCTGGAGAGCGTGATCGAGCAGAACAAGGAAGTTATTACCTGTCGCTTCGGCGGACGCAGGGGACGATCCGGATGGATGCGCCGGACTGGAACCCATGGCTGGAGTTCTTCCTGCGGGCCTTGCAGAGCCAAAAACAGCACCTCGAGAAAAAGATGGAGCGCGAACAGGTCATGCTCGCTGCGCTGCCGGAGTCATCGGTCCCGATCCTCGAACTGGCGAGTGAGCATGGCCGGGCTACGGTGGCCGAGACCGCGAGGGTCAGCGGCGCGAGCCGCAACACGATCAAGGACCATCTGAAGGCGCTGGTCGAGCAGGGCCATCTGACTAGGCATTGCTCAGGTGCCTGGACACCAGAACGCCAGGCTCGAAGCAGCAAGTATGCAAGTTGGTGGAAATTGCCGGAACCGGCTTAGCTTCGAGAATCGCCAACGCCTCATCGGATGTCCGTGCCTGTCGGAGTCGCGCGCGAACCTGAGATGCCCGAAGCAGCCGGCATATTTGGGAGAGGGCAGGGAGGAAGGCGGACGTGGCAGAGGCCGGCCAAAGTATAGTGTAAATGAGGTCGACGGGATCGTCGTCCGGGCCGTCGAAATCGATAGGCTGAGCCAAACGTGTCAAAGACGCGGCAGGCGAAGAGATCATACCGAGCAGAGCGTGGGGGATCGCGACGCCACGACCGATGCCCGTCGAGCCGAGACACTCACGGTCGAAAAGACCACGGATAACCATCTGCTCGTCAAGCCCATTTCTCCGAGCAATCCTGATCGCAATTCTTGACAAGGCTGATTGCTTTCCCTTCGTCACAAGATCAAGCGAAATGTCTTCTTCTGACAGGATGGAGGAGATCATCAGGGTCAACCTCCGTGTCGATCCAGACGCGATCGCAAATGAGCGTTCAGCCGCACTGGTCAAGCAGGACAGAGTTCTCAGTGGACTGAGGAGTGGAGATGAGGCTGGCTGTCCCGGACGCGAACTCTCTCGCGTCCGGGCTAATGGCCCGTTTTGAGGCGTTTAGGCTCCCGCCGAAAATTGAGGCTGAAAATATTCATAGCAATTCAGAGGTAGTGGAAGATATTTTGAAAATCAAGCAAAACAGGTACGGGCCTGACTAACAGAAATAATGCTTTTAAATGCCAGTTATTTTCGTTTGACGAACAGAACAGTCTCCTGCTTGCTAGCTGGGCGCGAACATGCCGTGTCAGAAAGTGAAAATCGAATTTTTAGACGGACTTCCAGATCTTCAGCCGTCGCAATTTTTATTTCAACCAGGAGATGCCGTGATGAAAAAACTCGTCCTCGCAGTTGCCTTGACAGTGGGCAGTTCGCTTTGCGCCATGGCGGCGAATGAGGTCACCAAAGCTCCGCCAGCCGCTCCTTACGAACAGGTCAGCAAGCTTGTGAAACTGCCCGACTTCCTGCCGGGCATGGGCCAACTTTTCGTCGATCCGACGACATTGCCTGCCGGACCATTCCTTGCCTATGACCACGATGGCGAGCTTGTCAGCACGATTTACATGCTGCCGATCAAAGACCTCAATCCGGACAAGCGTTTTGACGACCTCGCTTCACCCGGCGGCAATGTCGACCATGTGGACGTCTACTACAATGCCGGCCATCCGGGGGTAGAAGAGCCGCATGTCCATGTCGTGCTGTGGCATGTTTCGGCGGCTGACGAGGCACAGGTCGCCAAATGACACTGACGCGTCGTGAGATACTGGGCGCTGGCGGCGGGCTCGCCGCCGCCCTTTCCCTCTCTTCTCTGGCCGTGTTGGGTGGCGAGATGATCGAAGTCAAGATGCAAGGGCGCGACGACGGTTCACACGTCTGGTTCGACCCGATAGGCATTCTGATCAAACCAGGACAGACGATCCGCTGGACCAATCTCAACCCCGGCAATTCGCACACGACGACGGCATACAATCCCACAAACTTCGAGCGGCCGCTCCGCATGCCGAAAGCGGCAAAATCTTGGGATTCTGACTATCTACTGCCCGACGAAAGCTTTTCGGTTACTTTCACCGAGCAGGGGGTCTATGATTATTACTGCATTCCGCATGAGCATGCTGGAATGGTCGGTCGTATCGTCGTCGGCGAGCCCGAGGCGCATGACTGGACGGAGCTAACCGGAGCGAAGGGAGACCTACCGGAAGAGGCCGTCAAGGCCTTTCCGATGGTCGAAGACATCATGACGAAAGGGATCGTGCGGCGCGCCTAGACATGCGTGCAGGATGCGTGACACCAGCAACAGGAGAACCCAAACGACGATGCGAATGGGAGCCCGAGTTTCCTGTTTGTCGTCAATGATCGATAGGGGCGACCATCATGACCGGCAGCGCGTTTCCATACGATAATGAAACACGAGCGAAGCGCGACGAGCGTCAGGTAGATATGCCTCTCGGTGCTCGGGCCGCAGCCCAACAACGTGAGCGTGCCACACATCGGCTTGCCGCCTTAGGCGAGATGACTGGCGGTATTGCCCATGATTTCAGAAACCTCCTGGCAGTCATCGGATCCGGCCTGAGGCTTGCCGAAATAAGAGCCGAGGAGCCCGAAAGCGTGAGGACCTACATTGCTGCAGCGCGGCAGGGAATCGATCGAGGTATCGAACTGACGTCACTGGTACTGGCCTTCGCAAAACATCAGGAACTCGAAATCCACGCTGGCAATTTGAATGAATTCCTCAGGTCTTTTGAGCCTTTCCTGAGATATGGCGCAGGCCCCGATGTCCGCGTCAAGCTGGAGCTTGGTTCCGATATCCCGAACTGCTTGATCGACCCGGCGCTGTTCGACTCTGCAGTGCTTAATCTCGTAATGAACGCACGAGATGCGATGCCAAGTGGCGGGGAGATCCGCGTCACCACTGAGCGATTGGTGCAGACGGCCCCGACGCCTGACCTGCCCGGACCCGAAACCTACGCATGCGTTCGCGTCAAGGACGATGGTTGCGGCATGGCTCCGGAAGTCTTGCGAAAGGTATTTGATCCTTTCTTTACGACGAAGGGTGAGAAGGGCACCGGGATAGGGATGTTGCAAGTGCAGGCATTGGCGCAAATGGTTGGTGGTCGGATCCGGATAAAGAGTGAGCGAGGGATTGGAACAACGGTCGACCTTCTGTTCCCGTCAATCCAAGCGGACCTTTAGACGCCCAACAACTCCTACAATTTGATGTCGGCGCTCGCGACGGAATGCAATCCTGCCAGGGCAGGACCTACCACGCTCTCGTCCGCACTTGCGGATTGCACCGCGTAAACCGGATAGGAGAACTGCGGCATTTCAGGCACAAGGTGCAGCCGGCCGGCCTCCATGTGAGGCCGCACAGAACTCATCCTGAAATATCCGGAGCCGCCAGTCGCAAGAACATAGCTCAGTGCGAGCGGACCGAGATCGAAAGAAAGATCCGGAGCAGCACTCGGGAAATTCATCCCGTGGTGAAGTTCAAAATCCGGCCCCCAATCCATATAAACATAATCGGATTCGTCCAGGAGGCGCGCTTCGGAATTGGTCGTCACGAGGACGAGTTTTTCCTCCAGAAGCAGATCGATTTTCAAACCCGGTCTGTGGGGGGGCGCGTACATGATAGCCAAGTCGACCATTCCTGACGCGACCTGATTGATCAAATCCTTCGGCACATCGACGTGTACTCGAAGTGCAATGTCCTGAAGCGACCCGCGCATCCATCGGACCCAATCGAGCAGAAGAGGTTGCGCTAGGCTGACTTCGCTGCCGACCGTCAGAACAGCTCGACGTCCCGGGGGCACGGCAACCTGGTGAAGGGTGCGTTGCCATAGTTGGACGAACATCGGGGCGTGGCGCAGAAATTGCTCACCGGCCGGGGTGAGAGAAGCTCCGCCTTTGTGGCGAACAAAAAGCGCGCGGCCCAATTGCTGCTCGAGGCTGCGAATCCGTGCGCTTACGGTCGTCTGGGCGACATTCAAGCGCTCCGATGCCCGAATGAAACTCCCTGTCGAAACGATCTCGATGAAAGTCCGGGCGAGTTCAATGTCCATAAAACATATAGCATAAAAATTGCGTTTAAATGTCAATCAATTTCGTTTGCTAGATAGCTAGTCAGAGCAATAGGCTTCGAGATTATCCACCCAGCTCTGCGCTGAATGCTGCGCAGCGCCGGTGGGAGGGAGCGCAAGCAAATGACCGACAGGAGTTCGACCATGTCCCCAGTGCAGCAGGAACTTAGCGTCACCAGTGGTTTGCGCACGGTTGCACCCGCGCAGTACTATTCAAAGGTCGTGAAATTCATCGACGAGGTCGCCAAGGAGGCGGCCAACGATGCACCGACCTCGGTTGAAATCTTCTCTGACAGCGGCCACTGGTACTGCCGGGTTCGTCGCGGCGGTGAAAAGACCCGGCCGATGGGTCCCTATACCAAACAACAGGCCGAGCGGATCCAGGAAGCTCGGAGAATGTCGATCGCAGAAAGAGGAACCTCTCGGATCATGTTCGAGTAAGCGAGGATCTCACGATCACGCCGGCCGGCGCACTCACTCTACATGATGGTTCGTCATCGAATTTTTGAAACGTTGCGGCAGACCTGAGGACGTCGTCAGATAGAGATTTGATACGTATCGCCTAGCAATATAATTTGAGCATTGCTCGAAAAGAGGTCACCGGTTTTTCGAACAAAGCGATGCGCAAACAAGAAGTTACAGCGGTGCTTGATCTCTTTTTCACGCGCATCGCTGTAGGTGTCGGATCAGATCACGAAAAAATCGTCGGCCAGCAGCGTCGGCCTGTTCGTCAGCGTCGCGAGCTGTGTCACGCCGCCTGCGACGTTTCCGTTGGAATCGTAAAACAACGCACCCGTAACCTTGTCATAGACGATGTGGTCGTCGGCGTCGTGCGCGCTAGTCCCAGCGAAGAAGTACCCTGGCTCGAGGGCTCCGGTGGCTCCAAGCCCCTGCATTATCGAATTCTGGAGCCTGAATGTATCGGCCGTATGGTTGAAATCCGTGATGATGTCGCGGTTGGCCACTGAGAGCGGCGCGCTGAAAACGAAGAAATCGTTGCCGGCGCCACCAGTAAGCCGGTCAATGCCCAGGCCGCCCGTTAGTGCATCGTTGCCACCCCGCCCAAGCACGGTATCATTGCCTCGGCCGCCGTCCAGTTTGTTGTCGCTGTCGTTGCCGTCGAGCACGTTGTCGAGGGAATTTCCCGTGGCTCCGACGTTGGCGTTTCCGGTCAGACGCAGATTTTCTACCAGCCGGCGATCGACCGCCAGTGAGTACGTGACCAAGCTGAAAATCTGGTCGAGGCCCGCTTCGTCGATGACGTTGTCCAGCACATTGTCCACATAATAGGTATCGTTGCCGGCTCCGCCATTCATCTGGTCGGCCCCGGTCCCGCCATCGAGAAGGTCGGCGCCATCATAGCCCGCTAACCGGTCGCTACCCGCCCCGCCCCTTATGGTGTCGTTGCCGGCAAGGCCGACAAGCGTGTTGTTCCCATTGTTCCCGGTCAGCTCATTGTCGGAAGAATTGCCGCGACCATCGATAGCGGCAAGGCCGATGAGAGTCAGATTTTCGACATAGGATGGCAGTGAATAGGTGATCGAGCTGAACACCCAATCGTTGCCCGCCGCATCGGCCTCGACCACGCGGTCGAGCGCATTGTCGACATAGTAGGTATCGTTGCCTGCGCCGCCCTCCATGCTGTCGATTCCGACCCCGCCGTCGAGCAGGTTGCTGCCAGCGTTGCCGACCAGCCTGTTGTCGAGTTCGTTACCAATCGCGTCGATGTCGGCAACGCCGGTGAGTGTGAGCTGCTCTATTTGCTGGCCGGACAGCGAATACGTCATCGAGGTGATGACGAGATCGATGCCGGCGCCCTTAGCCTCGATGACTACGTCGAATGCGTTGTCGACGCGGTAGGTATCGTTGCCGAAACCGCCGGACATTTTGTCAGCACCAGCTCCGCCGTCCAGAACGTCATCAAAATTGCCGCCGTTCAGGATATCCGCCGCATCCGTCCCGGTCGGGTGCTGCTCCATCACGTCCGGCGCAGCATAGGCTCGCACGTAGTCGACGACCATGTCGTACGTGCCGGAAGCCTGCTCGGAGGAATACATGCTTAGCGTGACCAGCATATAGAGCGGCGTGCGGAAAAAGTCGCTCATTGGAAAGCGGCTCAGCTCTTTGCCGTCATAATATGTGGTGATCCAGTCAGTCGTTATCCTCGCGCCGTACGTGTGAAACGCTCCGTCGAACAGCGAACCGTCGAGGCCCGTATAGTTGCTTTCCCAAGCGTGGCTTTCCTTATTGCTCAAGTGCACCGCCTGGTGATGAGCATCGGGATCGCCGCCATACGCTTCAACGATGTCGACCTCGACGCGTGGCACAGTCTGATCGGGCGACAGCATCCAGAAGGCCGGCCACGCTCCCGCTCCGCCGTGAAAGGCGGCGCGCATCTCGAAATACCCGTACTCTTGCGCGAAACCCTCGCCGGCGCTGTTAACCGTTTGCATCGTTCCCGACTGCCAGGCGCCGTCCACCTGCTTCATGGTTATCGTCAGAAGCCCGTCAGAGACGGAGAACGGGTTGGTTTCTCCGACCGGCGGCATGTACTTTGCGGCCCCCGCGGGGGCGTGAACAGGCGCGAACCACTTACCGGTGCCGTTGTTCGGCACGACATCAAGCGTATTGAACTCGTCGGAAAAGGAGAGGTTGAACCCGGAGAGGTTCAGCTCCGATCCTTTGTACTGTTCGGTCCAATCGCCAGGAAGGGCAATCGCAGCCATTGATGGGCTCCTCGTTCTCGCAACATTTTCGCGGTTGACCCCACCAATATCTAATCGTTCATTTGTTAACGGAACGGTAATGGACACCGATTCCGCCGCAAATGGGTCAGTGCGCTTATCCCCCAGCGCTTCACGAGAAATTTGGGAGAAGTCGCAAATCGGTTGACGTAGCCGGGACTCGATACTGCGAATCCTCCATGGCGCATGATCCGATCGATACGCTCGGCAAGGCGACCCGGCACAACATGCTCGTCAAAGCCGAGTGCAGCTGCGGGAACGTGCGCTACTGCCGTTATTTCTTTAGCGGGGACCCACCAGGGCATCGACCTCTTGCATCTGGTCCACGTGACCGCCATTGGCGACGCGTTTCCGGATCGTCTTATCGCAATGCCCCTTGGGCGGCTAATAGCCTGTACTTTTCGAAGATCGCTAGCTTCTGCGGATAGGTGATCCGTACCTTGGCGTTGCACCCGTCGCATCTGAAGTGCGCGATCGTTCTTAGCGCAGAGCCCTTCCTTACCGCCGGATGCGAGCAATTCGGACAATCGAATGCGAGCGCAACATCAGACAAGTCTTGGGCTAAACCCATTTCCATCTCCTTCGCAAGCGCTGTGGCTACACTCTGGCGGGACTCAATGGGGCAATGCAGATGCGAATGCCAACGCGGGACTAGAACAATTCGTCAGGGAAAACCGCCCAGCTAGTGCGCCTTCTCTGCGCCCTTTGAGAGACGAAGAGACCTCAATTCATCCAGCAGTTCGCGCTCCTTGGTAGTAATGTTTCGGAAGATTGCGACAATCGCCACCGCTAAGGCCTCGGCATCCCGGCTTGAAGAGTCCATGTGTTCATCTGCGCAAACCTGATCGAACACGCGTTCGCAAATAGCCAGATCATGAGGGCTGAAGCAGGTGCGATTGAAACGCCGACGCAGCATCTGTGCGAACCTTTCAGGGCCTGTTGCCAGTGTTTGCGGCGGACTTTTTTTGTCGATGAACCGCTGAGGCGTGATTGGAATAAGTTTACTCGCTGACCGATAATTGGTCTTTCAATAGTCCCAAAATCAGGGCGCACTCGCGAGCTCTATACTGTCCAGCAATCATAAGTTGGCGGTAATCCCGCAATTTTTGTTCTGGGACATGAAATCCTCGCCGAAATTCCGCCGCCTCTTTCGGAGTTCGTGTGCAACCGAGTCTACTGGCGGCGACTTTCACACTCGCCAGTGAGCATCCGACCTTGGCTGCAATATCTTTCAAAGGTTCGTTATTAAAATATCCATCAAGAATTATCTTGCGACGAGCTTCTGTTTTGAGCTTTGCGTTCATTTCGTTGCCTCCTCAACTACGCTTTCACCGTGCCAGACTCTATACGCACCACGTTGAAGAGTGTCGTTATCGTCGCATCCAGAAACTTATCTCGGAATGCATTTCTTGCTGTAACCCAGTGTGATAGCCCTCTGTGGACTCGCGTTCAGCTGGTCTTGCCAGATGGCTGTGATACACCACATGATTGCGGTGGCGATGGGCATACCGGAATCGGATACGGCACTACGCGATGGACGCTAAGAGGCAGGACAAGGCGCTTGCGAGGCAGGCGCTTGAGCGCGATCGACGTCGTTGGCCGCGCGAAGCTCAGCCTTACAATGAGGCTGCCCCGTCACTTGCGCCGGCGCTCGAACCTTTGCCCTTTTCGACGCTCGAACTGGCGCCAGAAGATCAATTCGTCGCTTGGCAGGCGCATATGGCTCCGCTTGTCGAGATCAAGTTGCCGGATGACAAATCGCTCGACGATGGCTTTCCCGCCGACCACACGGCTTGGAACCTCGGCGGCATGCTGATCGTTCAACAGCGCGCACCGGCACATAGTTATATGCGTTCTGCTGCGAAGCTTCGGTCCAGCTCGATCGATCACTGGTATATCGCTTTGCCGCATACTGGCCGGTCGTGGACGGAGGTCGATCGCCGCGTAGCGGAAAACCAGCCGGGCAAATTGGAGATTAGATCGCTTGGCTACCCGTTTCGGGGGAGGGCAACGGAATCCCAAAGTCTCTTTCTCTATTTGCCGCGTGATTTGTTCGCCGATGCGGCGGCAGCCCTGGACGCAAAGAATAATTCAATTCTGTCCGGCAACTTTGCCAACCTTTTGCTCGACTACCTCAAGAACATCGAAGCAAGACTGCGCAGTCTCACGGTTGACGATCTGCCCCGCATCGTGCACGCAACCCGCAGCATGATCATTGCCTGCCTCTCGCCCCCGGCGGAACATGCCGCGGCCACCGAACAATTGGTGAGTGTCGCGCTGATGGAGCGAGCCCGTCGATACGTCCACAACAATCTGGATGCGGCTCATCTGACGCCGGATTCAATGTGCCGGGCGCTCGGCGTCTCGCGGACGCGTCTTTATCAGTTGTTCGAACCGAGCGGTGGTGTTCTCCACTACATACAAAGTCGCCGACTTCTGGCAGCCCATGTTGCGCTTAGCGATCCGGCGGACAGCCGGCGCATTGTTAATATTGCCGAAGCCGTCGGGTTTAGTTCAGCGGCTAATTTCAGCCGAGCTTTTAGCAAGGAATTCGGCTACAGCCCCCGCGAAGTCCGAAGCTCCGTGGTGTTACCGCGCCCCGCCAACTCCGTTTCGCATGCCGGACACGAGGAGGCCTCTTCCTTTGAACATTGGCTCAAAGCGCTCGGAAGCTGAGTACAAGATCGGGATGAACCAGAATATTTTCGTGTCGCGTTCACCGCGCCATCAATTATAGCCGATCCCCGATTTATCAACCGACTGTTCATCGATGTCGCCGCGCATCACAGCGGAGCATACATTGCAACTACGCAGCATAAGACACTTGTTGAGAGCGCGAGTCGTATGTTTGCCAAGTCTAGAAACAAAGAGATAGAGCGGTTCTGCGGTTCCTTGAAATGACGAACCGCTCTAGCCCGGATTATCTCACCAGCAAAGGGCTGCGTAGGCTGGCGGCGATCCCGGACAGCAATTAGCCGGTCGGGAACGGTGCAAGAGCGCCGCGCCGGGCAAGATATGTACGCCGGGATAAGTATTAGGATGCAAAGCTAACGACAGATCGGCTTCGTGCGTAGATGCTTGCAATGCTTGGCGGGGGCTCGGCGGCTTGACGGGGGCTCGGCACAGGTGGCAGGCATCATGTTGGGGAGATGTCGTGCTGCCTGTGCCGATAGCCGCCGCTGCGCGGTCAAGGTGGCGTCATTGAGTAAGCGTGCCAAGGTCGTTGGCGGCCGGCTGGAGTTTCTTCCGCCGCAGATCCCGACTCGGGTCGAGCGGCCGCCT
Organism: Mesorhizobium sp. WSM4837; assembly: GCF_055811435.1. Taxonomy (NCBI): domain Bacteria; kingdom Pseudomonadati; phylum Pseudomonadota; class Alphaproteobacteria; order Hyphomicrobiales; family Phyllobacteriaceae; genus Mesorhizobium; species Mesorhizobium sp. WSM4837. The sequence goes on along the minus strand of NZ_JBVVQE010000009.1, from coordinate 18,626 downwards.
GAAGGTGAGGGCTGGGTCCACGAGGCCAATCTCGACGGCTATCGAACCCAGATCATCATCGATAATGGCGGTAAGCGTCTTTACAACAAGAACGGCCGCGACTGGACCACGAAATACTGGCCCATCGCACTAGCCGTCGATCTGCCATGCCGGACTACCATTCTCGACGGCGAAGTCATTGTTCCCGGCGAGCAGAGCGCTTTCGATTGCCCTGCGCTGGAAGTGGCGATCTGGAACGAGCCGAGCCGGCTGGTGTTCGTCGCGTTCGATATCCTCCATCTCGACGGCCACGATCTAGGCTCCTTGCCGCTGCTGCAGCGCAAGCAGGCGCTGTGGCAACTGATTGAGCCTGGCCTCGGCAAGATCCAATACAGTGAGCATTTCGAGGGCAGCGCGCTGGCGCTCTTCCGCACCGTCGAGAAGATCGGGCTCAATGGAATCATCTCGAAGCGCGCCGACAGCCGCTACAGGAGCGGACTGTCGAGCACATGGCTGAAGGCCAAAAAATTTGAAGAAGCCGACTCCCGAGTTGGGGGTCGTTTATGAGCCAGGCACGGTTCCAATGCCCTGATCGCTGCTCACGGGCGTCCTCACCGATTTGAGGCCTACGCGGGCGGACGCGACGCGCATACCAATCTGGCGGAACAAATCATGATCATTCTCATTGTGGTGATCATCAAGGGAGATTGATCATGGGTGACCGGCACAACCCAAAAATCGAGGCATCGGCAAATGTCGAAAAGGACCCGGAAGATTGGATCAGCGGAGATGATCCCATGACCCCCGCACAAGCCTCCTATTTGAAAACTTTGGCCGAACAGGCCGACGACCCTGACGCCTATGCTGACGGCCTCAGCAAGGCGGAAGCCTCTAAACGCATCGATGCACTCCGGGAGAAGTTAGGCCTGTAGTGCCCGCTCGTGGCTGTTGGCCTCCGGCGACGGGGCCGTTCCATCGAACCCGACAGCGGCTCTGTCCAGTTTGTTACCGTGGTCTGACCCCGGGGATGAGTTGCATTGCGTTCTGCAACCGCTCGCTGGATAGTCCTGGCGATGTTGCAGACCTTGATGACTCATTGGCCCCAGGTCCTCGCGATCATTTCGGTGGTGATGGCGGCCATCGGCATCGTCCACGCCATAATGACGAAGGAAGACGTCCGCGCCGCCACAGGTTGGGTCGGCGTGATGTTCCTGTCGCCATTCCTCGGCGCGATCATCTACGCCGTTGCCGGCATAAACCGCATTCGTCGTGCAACGATCAGCGCCATGCGGCCCCCTTCCAGCGAGGCGGCTTCCGCAAAACATGAGCGCAACTTTGCCGCCGAGGAATTGATTGCCGAGCGGTACGGCCAACGCTTCACCGGCTTGAAGACATTGGGCGACAGGGTGGCCCGGCGTGCCCTGACCTCGGGAAACGCGATTGCGATATTGGAGACAGGTGACGAGGCCTATGCCGCAATGTGCCGAGCGATTGACGGCGCTCAACGCACTGTCCTTCTCGAGACCTACATCTTCGACAATGACGATGTCGGGCGGCTTTTCGTGGAATCTCTCGCGCGAGCCGTCCAGCGGGGTGTCAGCGTTCGCGTGCTGATCGATGCCGTCGGGGCGCGTTACTCCGTCCCCAGCATTCTTGGGCGCCTGCGAGAGGCGGGAATCCCGGCAGACCTCTTCAACGGCAACATTGTCATGGGCCTGCGTCTTCCCTACGCCAACCTCAGAACGCACCGGAAGATCCTGGTCGTCGATGGCACGATTGCGTTCACCGGAGGGATGAACATCCGAAAGGGATTCTCAGCCGAGTTCGCCGGCTCCTCCAGCGCGAGGGACACGCATTTTCAGGTCACCGGGCCGGTCGTGGCCGACCTTTTTTCGGTTGCCGCCGAAGATTGGCGCTTCGTGAGCGGCGAGTTCCTGAAAGGCGACACCTGGCAAGTGGCCACGTTTCCCGCGGCTCCCGCTCAACCGATGCTGGCGCGGGCGGTTGCATCCGGGCCGGATGCCAGCATCGAAACGAACCACAACTTGCTGATCGGGGCATTTTCCGTCGCCCGCAAATCGATCCGCATCATGTCGCCCTATTTCCTGCCGGATCGGGAACTGATCAGCGCGCTGACGACCGCGGCCAGGCGAGGTGTCGAGATCGACATCGTGGTACCGGCGATGAACAATCTTTTCCTTGTAGACCGGGCGATGACGGCGCAATTCGATCAGGTCCTGAAGCACTATTGCCGCGTATGGCGCACGCAGGGCTCGTTCGATCATTCGAAGCTGCTGTCGGTCGATGGAGTTTGGGCTTATATAGGTTCCTCCAATCTTGATGCCCGGTCCCTGCGGCTGAATTTTGAGATTGATGTAGAGGTTCTTGATGCAGGATTTGCCGCGGAGATTGATGCGCGGATCGGATCGGCAATCGCCTCAGCCACGTCTGTAACGATCGAAACCTTGAGAGCCCGGCCATTCATCGTCCGCCTGTTCGACCGAGTGTTGTGGCTGGGATCGCCCTACCTTTAGAGGCTTTCTCGTTCTGCCCGGGGCAATTCGGGCGACGCAGCCATCGCTCTTTTCGAGCGCCGCATCTCGTCAGGGCAGGAAGCAGCGATTGCAGATCCTGTTTGAGTGAGACAAAGCTAAGTCTTGAAGGTAGTGAGGACGAGCAGCAGACTCATGCAAAGAACTGGACAGAGCTTTCCTGCAAGTGTGCTCAAATCCATTCGCGACAGAAAGAAGCAGAAGGCGAAGGCTGCGCCGTCCGAAGGGACACGCCCTGCGGGGACTCTGGTCGCATCTTACAACGTTCACAAATGCGTGGGCGTCGACAGAAAGTTCGATCCCGAACGAATCGCTCGCGTCATCCGGGAAATCGGTCCGGATGTCATTGCGTTGCAGGAAGCGGACAATCGCTTTGGAGATCGTGCCGGCCTTCTGGATCTGCTGCGTCTCGAATTGGAAACAGGCCTGGTGCCGGTGCCGGTGTCCGGAAACGGCAAAGGACACGGCTGGCACGGCAACGTTCTGCTTTTCAAACGGGGCATCGTTCGCAATGTCCATCAGATAAAGCTCCCGGGGCTGGAGCCGCGCGGAGCCCTGGTTGCCGAAATCGATCTGGACGAGAAACGAACTCTGCGCATTATCGCAGCCCATCTCGGCTTGCTGCGCCGATCGCGCTCCGAACAGGCCCGTGTCGTGCTCGAAATCATGAACAGACCGGACGAAAAACCAACACTGCTGCTCGGCGATTTGAACGAATGGCGACTCGGAAACCGTTCCGCGCTGAATACGCTACACACGACTTTCGGTCCCGCGCCACCGGCGGTCCCCACCTTTCCATCGAGTCTGCCGCTGCTGTCGCTCGACCGGATCATGGCAAATCGACACGGAATGATCTCATCCGTCGAAGCCCATGACACGCCGCTTTCGCGGGTCGCCTCCGATCATCTGCCGCTTATAGGATTCGTTCGCCTGTGATGTAGCTGCCGAGCCCCATGAATGGAGATCGGTTCAAAGGGAAGCTCTAGACTGGACTAGCGGAGCGGGGCGGCCCAGCGGCTTTGGTTGCGGGGGGAGGTCGCTGGGCCTAGCGAGCCTTCGGGGGCGTGCTCACGTGGCTGGTGAATACGCGACTCTCCCCGATCAGGGAAACGTCCATCCAAGCCCCATGGAAGGCACGAGACTCGACCATGAGTGGGAACGGCTCAGCCCATACCAAGACGCAAGAATTTAGGTTACCTTTCTGGGACTGAGCTGTCGCGACTTATGGTCGGGTCGCATCATGTGGGAGACCTTTCTCCAATCTTAAAGCCGCTTCCATGCGTCGATCGCTATTTCAGAAGTATTTTCTAGTCTTGTTCGCGGCGGCCATTTTTCCGATGGCTGCCGGTGGCATCAGCAACTGGTGGTTCAGCTATGTCGACCAGCGTGCGATCCTCAGTGCCCTGCTGCGGTCCGAGGCAACATCGGCGGCCGACAAAATTGAGAGCTTTCTTGACGGCATCAAGATTCCGCTCGGCTCCACGATCCCCGAGGACGTGTCGGCCAATGCCAGCGTGAAACAGCTTCGGCTTCTTTTCCTGCGTGTGATGCACCAGGTCCCGGGAATTCTCAGCATCAGTTTCGTCGACGGCGACGGCGCAGAACGGCTGCACGTCTCGCGCGTTGGCTCAAACAGGACGGAAGGCGGGGCGGACCGCTCGGGCGATCCCGCTGTCGTGGGCGCCAAGACCGCGAAGGTCTGGTATGGCCCGGTCGCCTACCGCCAGGGTTCCGAACCGTCGGCAACCATGGCGATGGCGAATTACGACGATACAGTCCTAGAAAACACGATCATCGCCGAAATCAGTCTGAAGGCTATCTGGCTCATCGTTTCCGAAGTCCGCGTAGGCCGCAGCGGCCAGGCACTTGTCGTCGACGAGACCGGCCACCTCATCGCTCACCCCGCGATCAGCAAAGTGATGCAAGGCGCCGACGAGAAAGCAGCTTTGGCCCTGCGCGGATTGCGGGATGCGATCGCCGCCGCGGGCGGCACTGCGATTGCAAGCCGCAACGCCGAGAATGAACGCGTTGTGACCGCTGGCGCGCCCGTTGCCGCGGCCGGTTGGATGGTATTTGTCGAGCAGTCGCAGGCAGAGGCTTTTGCACCCCTGTACGCTTCATTGTGGCGAACCGGCGGGTTGTTCCTCGCCGCCACAGTCCTTGCGGCGGTACTCGCCTATTGGCTTGCCAGACGGATGAGCGGGCCTATCCGATTGCTGGAAGAAGGCGCCCTCAAGATCGGTGCCGGACAGTTCGATCACCGGATCGACATTGTCACTGGAGACGAACTTGAGCGGCTGGCTGCGCGGTTCAACCAAATGGCGGAGGAACTCGCCATATCGCGGGACCGCGATGAGCGAATGATGCGTTTGAAGCGCTTCCTGGCACCACAGGTGGCGGAGCTCGTAGAAAAGGCTGGCGACGAGAGAATGCTCGCCGGACAGCGCGCGGAAGTGGTCGCTGTTTTTTGCGATTTGCGTGGCTTCACCGCATTTTCGGCGCACGCTGAGCCTGAGGACATCATGCAGCTCTTGCGTGAGTACTACGAGGCGCTCGGCGCGATCATTGCCCGGTATGAGGTGACGCTGACCAGTTTTTCGGCGGATGGATTGATGATTCTCGTCAACGCCCCGGTTCCATGTGAAGAGCCGGCGCTTCATGCCGTAAACATGGCTGTCGACATGCAGGATTCCACACAAGAGCTCATATCTGGGTGGCGGCAGCGTGGTTTTGAGATTGGCTTCGGCATGGGGCTCGCTATGGGGTGGGCAACGGTGGGTCGAATTGGCTATGAGGCCCGCGCTGACTACACCGCAATTGGCAATGTCGTGAACTTGGCATCGAGGCTGTGTTCGTCCGCTGAAGATCGACAAATCCTTATCGATTTTTCCGTGACGCGCCATTTGCCTGGCAACATGCCGATCGTTGACCTCGGTACTCGCCAGTTCAAAGGCCTCGAAGGGCACGTTCGCGTCTACAATGTTGAGACGCAAGGGATCGAGCGGCCGAATTTAGATCCTGCTGCGAATGACGCCACGGCAAAGGGCTAGGCTCCGCGGTTGCAAGCTTTCCTTTGAAAGCCCGCAGTTCTCAACTAAGGGATTCGCGGGCCGGTTTAGACCGACCCGGAGAATGTTGGGGCAGGGTGCATTTGGCGGAGGGAGTGGCCGTCTCCGCCTAATCGAAGGAGTTCCGATAACGTAACAGTAGATGCAACCTTTGCTGGTAATGCTAGAGGAGTGTGGAAGCGGCTCCGACAGTGAGGCGGGGGAGCTAGATTGGCGGAGCCGCCTGCGCAATCCCGGGTTGGGGTTTGACCGCGCCGTCCTATTCTGGGACAGCGCGGTCAACGATTCGTTAAAATTGGAACTAATTAAGCGCATGCTAATTGAAATCGCGGTTTTGCGAGTCAATGCATGCATTTGAAGTTTCTCCCGCCAATGATGCCTACCTTGGTCGCCAAGCCGCCCCAAGGCGATGAGTGGATGCATGAAGCCAAATTCGACGGCTACCGCTCCCAGATCATCATCGATGCCGGCGGTGTGCGGCCGCCCGGCCAATTTTCACTTCAGCCGCGATGGAGTTGAGAGCGTCCTCGGTTGCGGGCTCCAGCGGCACGCCGTGGTTCGCACGGGGCGGGCGGTTTGCTCCAGTCCGGAAATTCCGATTTGGAGGCCGCCATTGCACAGCTGCCCTGCGACATGCGAGTTTGTCAACCAAATGGCTCATCATGGGAGTCTCGTCATGTCCATTCGCCGGATTGCGTTGACCTCGGCAGCGGTCACGCTTGCCTTCACAACCCTCGCCCAGGCCAGGCCGGACACCCGCGCCATGACCTGCCAACAGACGCAGGCGCTAATCCAGAGCCATGGCTCGGCGGTGCTGACCACCGGCCCGAACACCTATGCCCTCTACGTCCGCCGGTACAGCAATGCGTGCGACTGGTCGGAAATCCCAGCGGTAGGGTTTGTGCCGACGCTCGATGGCCAGTGCCTGGTTCATCGATGCAGAGAGCCGCTCTACACTCCTCCCGGCTGACGGTGACGAGCATAGCTATTCTGCTGCGCCTTTCGGCAGGTAGCCCTTTTCCCGCAGATACGTGGTCAGGATCTTCTCGACCATCGATGACACAGACCGCATGTACTCGTGTCGGCCTCGCCTGGCAAAGCCGATCATCACGAAACCAATGGAGCTCCATCCAGTGCGATCCGCAACGATGGTCATTGCCAATCCCGCAACGACGCAAAGCATCACGGCTACTTGGAGCAGCCAACTCCCAAAGAACTCAGGAGTCATGTTCCCCTCCCACCGCGGGTAAGCAAATGATCCCCCAAGCCGTACTCAGCATCGCGTGGCAGGGCAGAGCGTCAAGCCTGATCGCGTAAGCTACCCCGGCAGCAAGCCGGCCCGCTCAAAGATCAGGGTGGCGCCGTCGGCGGTGATGAACGCCGCGACGGTCGGGCCTTCTTTGCCAGGAAACTCGATTTGAACAAAGCCAGCCTGACCTTCCGTAGTCGAGAGGCCATATTGCGGGTGCCCATGCACGAAAAAATCGCTGGCAGCGAACCGGACATCGAACATCGCCAGTAGCGTGTCTGCTTCAGGAACGTCCACGAGTTCGACGGCAACGTCGATATCAGCGGGCTTAACGACATCCTTTGACCGGCGCCGACCAGACCGCCGGGAGCCGAAAATCCAGGCTCGGCCTATTCTCTGTTGAGATCTAAGGAAAGCCAGTAGTCCTTCGAACTCCAAGTCTGTCAAATGCAGATCGAAGGCTCCCGTGTTCCCGGGCGGTAGGTCGTAGCTCACTTCGCTTCGCCGGCCTCATGTGGCGGGCCCTTCTCTACTGGAAGAAGATGCGCCCAACTCTACTCAGAGCCAGTATTAGCACTTCCACGCTGGGAATTAGGAATATCACTCCGCCCAGCAGTAACAGGGCAAGACAAGACGCTGAAAGGGCGGGGGACCTTCGGTCCAAAAGCTCGAAATACCCGGCGAGCACAGGAGCTCCGGCGTTCCCCCCAGACGCGCCGAGAAGCCAGTCCCTCTCCAGTACACGCCCAAGCAAGATTACTCTTCCTGGTTGGTCTGTGCCGGGATTGAAGCCTCTGTCACCATAGCGCGTGCCCGCTTCATTTCGTCGTGATCCCAGTCACCTTGAACAGCGACAATATAGCTTCGTCGTGTGGGATTTGCTTTGATTGGAAAGGACAAAGACCCAAAAAATAAGCAAACCAGTGAGGATAATCACGCTGCCCATATGTAGAAAATAGATTCGCTGGAGAGGAAGTAGCCAGAAGTGCTCCCCCAAAGAGTCAAATCTCATAATCCAGTCTTGGAACTGGTTTCGCCAGATTACGGCATAACCTAAGATCGGATCGAGGGTCGCAATTGCGGGAGCCTAGTCCGGGTTAACGAAGCAGCATATGTCCATCTTGGGCTGAATTTCATCGGTGGCCTGCAAATCACTGTCCGTAGCTTTGTGCGTAACTCTGCCAAATCGATGAATTACTTAGATAAATCAACGGCAGATGGCGGAGGGAGAGTACCTGAAATCCAACCTTCTCCACGGATCTGCGATCACCTTCGTAGTTGGGGTGTTCGGCTGATGGTTCAGTCGACCTGTTCAATCTGCGGACCTGGGTCCACCGGCGGAGCCGGCGTGCAATCTTGCCCCTTGCATTCCTCGACAGGGTTATCGGCTGGTGGAAGGCAGTTCTGGCCCTCGCAATGAACTGCCGGCTCTGGCGCTTCTATGTGGTTAGGCGGAACAAGCTGATCCTCAGCGCGAACGGCCGGCATTGCTACGCTGATCATGCCCGTGCACAAGAGCGCAATCCGAAGCAATTTCATTTCCGCCTCCCTTGCTGGCAGCAACCTGTACCGTACACTTTGAAGCTGCGGCCGCATCTTCTTACCCGCGAACGACGTTAACACTGGGTTTCAGTGCTGGCCGTATGGGCGGACCGAACGATCAGCCCTGGACGCAGGCCGGATAGGCGGCTGCGGTCGGTGCGGTGGGGGCGGGCGCCTATGGCAGATCGGCGAAGAGATGGTTGGATTGGCCGGATCGGCGTAACCGGGGTGGTAGATGTGTTGGCGTGATTCCGGTTGGCTTCCGGAAGACCGTGCCTGCCGCATTTTGCGATGCCGAGCGCGAGGTGGCCCGGAGAAAATCCTCGTGCGCTGGTCGGGAGCTAAGTCACAAGGGAACGCGACGAGCTCTCCGATCGTTGAGGTTTTCATCGGGCGGCCATCATGCCATCCACTTCGATACGCAAAACGGAATACGATCCCGACAGCAGAATCCTCTCGGTGTGGTTCGTCGCCAGCGGCAAACGGTACGAGTTTGAGGACGTGCCGCCGGAGACCTTCGCCGAGTTCCGCGCCGCCTTCGCCAAGGGCGGCTTCTTCAACGACCACATCCGCAATCAATTCCGATACCGTCTGGTTTATGCTCAATAACGAGCTTCAATGGCCTGAACCTGTCGAAGTCCTACGGAGAGTTTCTGTCATTTCTCGCACCTGCGATTCTGCAACGGGGTGCGGTTTTTTGGTGTATAATAATGCTGCACGAACAAAATCTCTGGGCAAGGGGGTTTGTCATGCCGCTTCGTGGAAGAGCAGAGGATTCGGGTGTTTTCAATTCGTCCGAGTTGGCCCTATTGGGCCGGGTGTTCGATCGGCTGAAGGTTGGGGCTCAATCTGAAAAGCAACGTGAAACGCTCGCTTCTCGGATTATGGCCAATTACATGGCCGGAGTGGTGGACGAGGAAGAACTTCTGTTGGCCTCGAAACAAGCGCTTGGCCGGTGAGCTAGTGGTGACTGTGAGTCACACGATCAAGGGCGCGACGGGCTTCGGCCAAATTCTCGGCCAGAATGTCTAGCAGCGCTTCGCTTTCCGGGAGGACATGTCCGCACCGGCGCTCATGCTCTACAACTCTGTTTTGAAAGGACACCGCGTTCTCATAATGAGTGACGAGGTTGGAATATAGCTGCTGCATCGTACTTCTCCCTGATTAGGCGAAAGCACGTTGCTCGCTCTCAAGCGCTCAATTGCCGGAAGGTATGGGCGACCGGGAAACCCTACTCTCCTTAGGGGCAAAGCGCCACCATACACTCGCCAACCGAAAGCCAGCCGTGCCTAAAGGTGCCAACCGCCGGTTGGTAGACGCGACGCAGCCGGCGCGCGTAGGATTTCCTCCGATCCGGGCACACCCCGCCCCCCCGCACCCTGTGCCTGGTGACGATCGCCCGCCGTGCCGAAAGGTGCGGCGGGCTTTTTTGACTTTCGTATGGAACACCCAGCTCAGGGAGGGCGTTCGACTCCTGCAGCATCTTCTCCTGTGAACCAATGCTGCGAGATCGGTGTCCCCTCCCGATCAGCCCGCGTCCTTCCCTCCGTAGGGCGCGGGTTTCATCCATTTGGCTGATGCGCTGGTCGTGGAACGTCTCCACATTCGAATAAGTGCGTAAAATTGTAAGTACCGGCGTCCGCCGGCTCGAGTTCATTCCGCCGATGGAGCCCAAGCTGGTAACCAAGCCGCCCGAGGGCGATGACTGGCTTCACCAGATCAAGCTCGACGGCCACCGCTCCCAGATCGTCATCAACAGTCCCGAGGATATCCGCGTCTACACGAAAACCGGTGCGGACTGGACGAGCAAATATGCGGGGATCGTGGAAGCCGCGAGGGAGCTTGAGGTCGAGAACGCGATCATCGATGGCGAGGCGGTCGTCACCAATGAGGCCGGTCTGCCTGACTTCGCTGCGCTTCAGAAAGCCGTCCACAGCGATCCCTATGCCATGTATCTCGGCGCCTTCGACATTCTGCATCTGAATGGCCACGACCTGCGCGACATCGGCTGCAAGGCGCGCCGCGAAATTCTCTACGGCATCATCAAGCCGAACAGCCGGATCCAGTTCAGCGAGGCTATACCCGGCGACCCCAAAGCGATCTTCTACCTGGTCGACCAGGCCGGGATTGAGGGGATCGTCTCTAAGCGCGCCGACAGCAAATATCGCAGCGGCCCGACAACGAACTGGCTGAAGACCAAGAGCTGGACGGTCGACGAGTTCGAACTGCTCGGCGTCGAGCGCGAGCCGGGCAAGGCGGCCTTCGCGCTTTTAGCGGAACCCGGCACAGGAAAGTATGTCGGTTCGGCGTTCATCAGCATTAATCGCGACATGAAGGAACGGCTGTGGAAGCGGGTCCAGGAACACGCTGGGCCGCCGCCCGAGGCCATGAAGAAACGGCCGGCAACGCAATGGGTCGGGCCTGGCGTCAAGCTGCGCATCAAGCATCTTCGCGGTGACCACAGCAAAATACGTCATGCGTCGCTGCTGGGTTTTTAGTGACGAGAGCTAAGCCGTACTCATAAATCAGCCTAGATCAATTTAACGGGGGCATGTAAGCCCGCTCCACCTCGTCGGCGCGGGCGAGCAGAGTCGGTAATGCGCGGCGTTCCTCAATCACGCGGCAACTTCGTAGCCACAATCCTGACGCCGCCCATTTTGCGCTCTTGAATGAGGTCAACAAATCGGATGTAGGACTCGTGGAATGCATCGTGCCCCATTGGGGTGCCAGCCTGTCTGGCTTCTTCACGCAGCAGCCGATACATGGCCAGTCGTTCCTTCAGAATTGGTCCCCATTCTTCCGTCAAATCTTTTGTCGAAATTACTCTAAAGCCAACGCTTTCGACCAGATTGCGATACTCGGGGATCGACCGAAGAGGCTGAATAGCCATTCCTTCCCACATCAATTGCGCATCAGCAGCGGTAAGCGGCTGATTAGCTATCCAATCTGTGAATGCCAATCGGCCACCTGTCCTCAGAATACGAAAAGCTTCGGCAACCGCTCTCTTCACATCAGGAACGTGGCAAAATGCTTCTTGGCTGACGACAGCGTCCATGCTCGCGTCCGGAAGGGGAACGCCCATCACGTTGCCCTCGACAATCCGCGCAGTACCGTGAAGGCCAACGCGTCTGGTTAACTCCTGTGCGCCCGAGACGCGTGCTGGCGTCAATTCGATACCAGTGACGTCGGCTCCATATTTGTGAGCCAGATAACGCACCGTGCCACCAAGCCCCGCACAGAAATCGGCTACTCGCGATCCATTGCTAACCTGCGCTCCTCGCGCCAACTCATCTGTAGCGGCGAGGCCGCCATAATGATCTTGGTCGTGGGGAAACAGCTCTTCAGGGCGCAAGCCGTCGAGATTGCCACGGCTTGCGCGTAGTTTCGTAAGGATGATTTCGCATGAGATAGGATGACGATTATAGAAAAAGACGGTCTGTGAAGTTGCGTCACTCATGAAACTTGCCTCTATGACTCGGGGCCACGCCAATCTTCGCAATCAGATCAGGCCATCAAAACAGCGAAATTGGCGACGAGCAAAAATCGCGGGCGACGAATGGCGGCCCGTTCGCACGACGGCTTTGGGCCAACTTGCCGCTCGTGTGCCCAAACTCCAACGACCGGAACGGGTCGTGAGCCGAAGCTCAAACTGAGACGTCTTTGATGCGCGTTGTACATTTTAGTGAGGCGAAACGATCTTCTCGAACCTGACGGTGTGAATGCAGTCGCGACCGTCAAGGGGGTTTTTCGCTGGCGCTGATTTATAAGTCAGCCTTTGACCGTCGGTATCGATGAAACGGACTTGCTGGGTGCCCTCCCACATCGCGTTCCAACTCATGTCAATATGGTGAATAACTCGATCTTCTTCGACCGTGTATGTCCCCGCATAGGCAAACATCGTATCGTAGAGTCCGATCTTTTCTTCGGGAGTAGGGACAAGATCGTTGGGTGCAATGCGATCTTCGTTAAGCACGAGGACCATCACTCGGCCGTTCGCAGCATAGGTGATAACGCCTCTGGGTTTCTTTCCGAAAGCGTCTCTGACTTCGCCGGATACAAGGACCTCATAGGTCCAGGAAATCATCCGCCATGATCCCAGCAGCAAAGTTGCCAATTGCGACACGGCACTCATCTCCACGAAAGAGTTGGCAAAATAGCATGAAGCCTGACACTGCCAAAGCTCCGGTGGAATGCACTTCATCCAATCGGCGACTTGGCGAACGCAAAGATAAGGGCCCCAGTGGCGGCACCATAAACCCGCGCTCCTCCTCCGAGCGCGGGCCGATCGGGCGGCGGCCCGATCTGCAGCGGGCTGGGAGTAGCGGAGGTGGGCCCACTGGTCCCACCCAACTGTTAGCGACTGCTAATGTTCCCGGCGCGGCGTAGGATCTCGTCCCGGATGCGGGGCGGGAAGACGCTGAGATCCTCGTCCGTTGTCTCGTTGGCAATCAGGAGCTCGACGTTCTTCTCGATCTCCTCCAGTTCTCGGTCGGAGAACGAGCTGGTGTTGCGGGGATCGCGCCACGGTGTTGAGGGCTGGTCGTCGTACTTGAATTTCCGCTCGCGGATCACCCTGTAGTGGTGCGGCTCGATGCACCGGGGGTCGTCACAGAAACTTTCGTCGCGTCGGATCTGGTAGTCGGGATGTTCCGTGAGATTGAGCAGGATACGGGCCGGGTTGCCGACGCGGTCGAGATAGGGCTTGCCGTCCTTGATCTGGCCTTGCCAGACGAGGTGGTCACCCTCGCGTTGCGAGAGCCGGCCGATGCGCTCGGCCAGCCCCGACGAACGTTCATGCAACCACCGCCATTGTCTTCGCGTTTAGCCTCTTCAATTCTGGAGCGCGACCAAAGATGCCGGCGTTTATACCGATTACAATCTACCTGAATCACAGATCGATGCTTGTTGCGTCGATCCCTGATGCTGAGACGGCGCTTCAGCAACCATGGCCATTCATGCAAAAGCCATCCCGACTTGAAGCAATCCGAATGATCGAGGAATGCCTGGCCGGACACTGCACCCAACAAGCCGCGTTCGCCGCCTTCAAGGCGGCCGCGAGAGAACAGGGCCTTCTTAAGCGGAAGCTTCCAAGCGTAGGCCTTAGGAAATTCGACGGGGTTGCCGAAGACCTGCTGTGAGGTGATGTCGCCTCGAGAATTTGAACCGCTGACGGGCCTCGCCTGGGCGGACTTGGCCAGCCGGGATTGCGGACCACCCGCCAAATCGAGGAATGGCGGGTGGTCGCTTATCAGCGCAGGAAGGGACTTAGCTGCGCGGATCTCAAATCGGGTGCCTCTAGCTAACAATGATTCCTATCGCCAGGAACGTGATCGATACGGCGAACACCGGAGCGAGTAACCAGCGAGCTTGGTGGACACTATTCTCCATGGTCTCTCTCTCCTGTGAGCACATGGCGACAACGAGTGCTGGCAGTCGCGGTTCCGGGCTGCACCCCGTCGTCGTCCTTTGCGACAGCAAGGTCAGACTTAGGTCCTACTTTAAGTAGACCGAAGCCCAATCAAGGAACGTTTGCGGCCGCCTGAGGTTGGGTGGGGCTGGCGCGACGAGCCGTTCAGCGGAACTCACGCAAGGAGCCCCATTATGAGAATGCATCTTTCACCTTTCGCTGCGGGATTTCTGCTGCTGGCAGGCATCGGCGCCGCTGCTGCTCAGGACGTAATCATCGAGCCTGAACAGGAGACCGTCATCAGGGAATATGTGAAGAAGCAGCCGCTCGCATCGGTGAAAATCCCTGGAGTGGAGCTCAATATCGGCTCAACCCTGCCCGAAACCGTCGAACTTCATGAAGTCCCCAACACCAAATACCGCACCGTTGTCGTCGACAACCGAACCGTTGTCGTTGACCCGGGCACACGCAAGATCATCAAAATCATCGAATGGCCAAAGCGACTGGGAGGACAGCCCGCCGTGCCGAAAGGTGCGGCGGGAAGCCATCAAGGGAGGAATTTGATCATCATGTCGAACCGTGAGATTGGAGCGTCCCAGGCGCTGCGAATGCGCGTGGCCGACCTCAATGAGAGGATGCGCGGCGCCCGGATTACCGAAAGTGAACTGAAGACCTTTCAAAAGGTCGCAGCCGTCATGGAGGACGGCAAGGGCAGAATCCCTGCCGATGATTTGATTGCCGTATCCTTTGTCGTCGAGGCGCTGGACAACCAACCCGGCTTCAATCTCTCCAGAAAGTGACACGCTGCAATGTCCCTCTCTCTCAACCTATTCTCTGTTGGTGGAAGTTACTGGCGCTAATCGGGACATCTCAGATTCCATACCTCAGGGCAATAAAGACCACCGGTGCAAAGAGCAGGAAGATCGCCATTACTATAATCACGGCAAGGGCCAGGCGCTCTGTTCGCCTGACCATGTCAACGACCTCGTCGTCGCTCGACGAAACGAGATCAATCACCGAGAAATCCGTTGGGTTAGGGGTTTGATTGTCGTTTGCGGGTCGCCCTGCGACCTCATCGACGTTCTGTCTGCTCTGGATAAGGGTCACAGTTCTCTCCGCTGTCAGGGGTCATTTCGGGTGTCCGCTGATCGGGGGCAAACAGCGGGCACTCGGTGAACCACCGATGAAGGGACTTTGCTCGGCGGCCGAATACCAATGCAGTGGTAAGGTCCTGGTTGCCGGCCCTCAGCCCTCTGTTCTTCACGCAAGGACTTCAGTCTTACCGCATGTCGGACCATAGCCCAGCGGCGGAACCGAGTGCTGCCCGTCCCGTTTGCCGGCCAATGATAATTCAGAGGTAGGAGAGGCAGCCATGGCTGGCGGTCCAACCGTTCTTAACTCAGGCGAAAACGGCGGCGGCACCCTCATGGGTATCCATTGGTTTCACCCTCCGGTCTACATCGGAACCGACCGACCTGGGCTCACCTACGTATGTACGAATGTCGAGGGTGCCGCGGCGGAACTCATGAAGTGGACCAAGCGGGGACCTAAGTGGAAGGAGGCCATCGAGGCCTGCGTCGCTCTCATTAAAGGCGAGCGCACGCCCGACGACGTAAGAACGGCGTTCGAGGCCGCTGCCGAGGAGGAGGGGTTGCTACGCTCCACTCATTAAGTTCGAGCGGCCCGACAGCCCGCTGCGGGGTGCAACCGGCCGCCGGGCCTACCGGCGGGGGGTGGGCGTGTCCGCCGGCGAGTTCTACCATAAGCCTCTCATGCATCATTGCTAATTTAGTAAAATGGTCACGTTCCGTTCCTCTGGCTGTCAAATCGGATGAGCCTAGAGTCAATTTGGTGCCTAAACGAGTGAGTGCCGGCGGCCGGCTAGAATTTATTCCTCCGATGATGCCTACCTTAGTCGCCAAGCCGCCCCAAGGCGATGATTGGATGCATGAAGCCAAATTCGACGGCTACCGCTCCCAGATCATCATCGACGCCGGCGGCGCTCGGATTTTCACCCGCCGCGGACTTGACTGGACCTCCAAATACCGCGATCTGGTCGAGGCCGCCAAAAGTCTCAGCGTACAGAACGCCATAATCGACGGCGAAGTCGTCGTCTTGAATGAGGCTGGCCTTTCGGATTTTGCCGCGCTGCGCAAGGCAATCACTAGGCGCCAGCACGACCTCTATTTCGTCGCGTTCGATCTGCTGCATCTCAACGGCCACGACTTGCGCGACATGGCATTTGAGGATCGGCGGGAAATCCTGGCCGGCCTTACAGGGTTTGATAGCCGCATCCAGTTCAGTGAGACCATGCCGGGCGAGGCTAATGCGATCTATCATCTGATCGACGCGGCCGGCCTGGAGGGGATGGTATCGAAGCGCCGAGACAGCAAATATCGCAGCGGCCCGACTACCAATTGGCTGAAAACAAAATCCTTCACCGAAAGCGAGTTTGAACTTCTTGGCGTTGAACGCGAGAGGGGCAAGCCCGCGTTTGCTCTGATGGCCGCGGCAGTGCGTTTGTCAGCGTCAATCGCGAGATGCGGGAGCGGCTTTGGAAACGAGTGCAGGAACACGCCGGGCCACCACCCAAGGACATGCCAAAGCGGCCGGCAACGCAGTGGGTCAAGCCAGGCATCAAGGCCCGCATCAAGCACCTACGTGGGGAGGAAGACCTTTGGCACGCCTCGCTGCAGGATTTTGGGGACGAGGACTAAGCGGGAGATCTCAGATCCCATGCATCAGGGCAATGAAGACCACTGGTGCAAAGATATGTTGTCGATGAGGCAGCGGACAATCCCTTGGTGATCGTCCGATGCGGCAGGCTGCCGCGCTTGCCCGAGCATCTCCGGCCCTACGAATGGAGCCATGCGCCATCGGCTGTTTTGGCGTCGAAAGCGACGGGCACACTGTGAATCACGCACGCCGCCGCCAATATCTCCTCCAACTCGTGGTCGGTCGCCTTGCAGGCCGGCATGAGTTTCCGAATGGCGCAGATTGCCTGTCCGATGGACAGGAAGCGGGCCTTGCCTCTGGAGAGAACGTAGGCTTCGGCGACTGTTTCAACCGTGATTGTGGGAAAGGAGCGAGTCATCGAGAATTCCTCCCTGAAACTCTGTCCAACGCGACTTTCGGTCAACATGCGGCGGCCTTCAAGGCTTTGTCTGATTGCGGACAGTTCAGCTCGCCGCCCAGCCGTCAGCGGCTTTCTTCCGCCGTGATGCTGGCGCGCTCGATCCCCGCCTTTGCAGCCTCTACCCGCGCTGCTTTTCCTCGGGTGATGCTCCCCTGAGTTTAAAAAGCAGGTCCATGACCGCCTCCTGTGGCTATCCTGCCGATAGTGAACAAAATGAGAACAAAAGAGTCAAGGCCGTCTTGACTGGCGAGGAATATGTTCCTTATTTCTGACCGGATCGACCAGGAAAGGGTTATGAAAAAGCGCCAAAACGAGCCGGCCGGCGAAGATATGTCCGAATTGGAACTGTTTGCTCATCAGGCCATAGCTGCGGCAGGTGGCGATGCCGTGATTGCCCTGCTGAACGTGCTCGTCAAAAATGCCGAACTTGAGCGCGAACTTGCCTTGGCGCGGGCAGCAGTCTCGAATGGCTTTTCTCGCGGCTGGCACAAGGCCCGACCCTAGCCATGGCAAACACGGGGGAAGACAATTTCCGGATCGAGGTTTGGGATCGGGAGGAGAAGACGCTGATCGAGACCATCTGTCGATCGCCGGACTCATTTGTCAGCCAAGCGGCCTGGCAAACCGCCATCCGGCGTCGACCCGGCATGCTCCTGATCCACTACAACAGCCGGCATGTGATGGAAAAGATCATCACGCCCGGCGAGCCGACAGTGCCGCCGCAGACCATCGTAGAGGGCAGCATACATGCCGGGCTGGACGTATCGCTGAGCGATCTCCGCAAATGGCACCATGTTACGGGCCTGGTGCAGAAATTGCTCGCATCATGCGGAGGTCAAGGCGCCGGCCCTCATCAGGCGCTATGGCAGGGACGCGCTCTTCAGCACGGTCGAAAGGGCACTTTTCTGCACGAGTTGCGAGCGGGGAGGGCCGGTTCGGCTGGAGATTCATAAGCTGCCGAGGAACTGAAAGGATGTGAAGGATGCAGGACCTAATCGATTTTCTACAAATCAACTCGGCGCTGGTGCTGGCTAACCCAATAGCGTTTGCTACGTTCGCGGTCCTCTTTGGAGGTGGAGGCTTCCTGGTCGGGCGCTACTTTTTGACGGAGCGCATCGCAAATCTGGAAAGCCGCATCGCCAGACGGGATGACGAGATTACGGCGCTAAAAGAGGGACGGTCATTCGCAGAGGAATCCAATCTGCCGATGGTGCCCATCATAGCCACCAAAGCCATCTGGGGAGAGGAAGAGATTGCGTCGCTCACCGGGAGTCTATTTACCCACACTGAAGACAAGATACGTCTAAGTCAGTCGTAATAGGCACTTTGTTTGCTAGCGAGTGGCCCGGCGCTCTCTGCGATCCTGCGAGGATGTGCGACACGTGGATGCGCTTCTGGACGAAGGCTGCATATAGGGCAGCGTCGTCAGATCTGGTCAGGCGAACGATGCTGTCGACAAGCGCCAGTCGGCGACAAGCTCGACCCGGAAGCCGACCCGCTCGCCGATGAGCGCAACGCGTTCTGGCATCGCATCGACGCGCGGCGCGGCACGAATGGCTGCATACGGTCAAAAAGGAACGCCGTCCACTCCTCGCCTGGGTCCAGTCTGGAGGGCGGGTTACTTCATGCGAACCTGTGCCACGCTGTCCCTGTAGTCCGCTTTCGGGTCGCCCATCCCGAGGAAAAGTTTCAC